>JBPCRP010000164.1:0-16248 GCA_050996715.1 Propionibacteriaceae bacterium | reverse complement strand
ATCTCCCGCCGCCGAGACGACGACGTCGGCCGGGCACGACTCGACGATAATCAAGTGGTGCAGCACCCGCTCTCGAGGACCTTCTGTGAAGCGTGACGTCTCTGCCCATCTTCGGCTCGGCCTGAGTGCCCCGGCCACCCTCATCTTCAGTGTTGCCGCGGCCCGCGGCGTGCCGATCGCCACCGAGACGATCACCGTCACCGTCGACGGGACGCCGGTCCAGCCGTTCGAGCTGATCGACGTCCGCGGCACCCGAGTGCACCGGATCAAGACCACGGGCTCCGAACTGGTCTTCGACTACCAGGCGCACATCGACGGCCGAGCTGACTCAGCGCCGATCGACGAGATGGACCTGGTCGAGTACCTACGCCCCAGCCGCTACTGCGAGTCCGACACCCTGTTGCCGACCGCAGCCAGCGACTTCGCGGGTCTGGAGGGCGCCGCGCTCCTTGACGCCGTCTCGCAGTGGGTGAACAAGAAGATCGTTTACGCCGCCGGGTCCAGCAAGGGCACCGACAGCGCGCTCGACACCTTGCTCAGCCGCCGGGGCGTCTGCCGCGACTTCGCCCACCTGACCACCGCCTTGCTCCGGGCCCGCGAGGTCCCGGCCCGCACCGTCGCCGTCTACGCCCCCGGCCTGTCGCCGATGGAGTTCCACGCGGTGACCGAGGCCTTCGTGGAGGGCGCCTGGCAGGTCGTCGACGCCACCTGGCTCGCGCCGCGCACCTCCCTGGTCCGAGTCGCCACCGGACGCGACTCCGCCGACACCGCCTTCCTCACCAACTACGGCGGCAACGTCACGCTCAACGAGCTCGAGGTCACCGCCGTCGTCGACACCCTGCCCACCGACGACTGGCGCGGTCCGGCTCAGCTCGGCTGAGCCGTACCCATCAGCAGGTCGTCCCGACCGCCGGCAGGGTCCCGTCGACCAGGAAGGCCGCCACCTTCTCCTGGACGCAGGTGCTCTGCTGGTACGCCGTGTGCCCCACCCCCCGGAACGTCAGCAGTCGCCCCGACCTCAGCTGGGCAGCCAGCCGCTCGGCCGAGACGTAGGGCGTCGCCGGGTCACCCGTCGTCCCCACCACCAGGATCGGCGGCGCGTTCGGCGCGGTGATCCGCCTCCCGTACGGCTTCGCCGCCACCGGCCACTCGGGGCAGGTCAGGTCCGGCCCCAGAAAACGCCCGAGCCCGGCCGCCTCGGCCGCCAGCCGACGCCCCTCGGCGACCGCAGCGGCCACCCCGCGGTCACCTTGGTCAAGGCAGCGGATGGCGGGAAAGGCGGCGTTGATCTGGCCGTAGCTGCCGTCGTCGTTGCGCTGGTTGGCGAAGTCGGCCACCGTCAGCAGCGGCCGACCGTTGCCGTCCACCGCCGCCGCGAGCACTTGGGACAGCAGCGGGTAGCTGCCGGCGTCGCCGTAGAGGGTGTGCACGATCCCGTCCATGGCCAGGCTCTGGGTGAGCTGCCGGTCGCCGACCGCGATCGGCCGGGCGTCCAACCGGGTCAGCAGGTCGGTCGTCGTGGTGATCACGGCCGCGGTCGACCCGCCGAGCGCGCATGAGCGGGCCGCGCACCAGCCGGCGAAGGTGGCGTACGCCTCTGAAAAACCTTTGGTCTGCAGTTCGACCTCGTCGTCACCGAGGACGACCGCGCCGTCGAGCACGAACCGCCCGACCCGGTCGGGGAAGAGCTGCGCGTAGAGCGAACCGATCACCGTGCCGTACGACGCACCGTAGAAGTCGATCGTGTCCGCGCCGAGCAGCTGCCGGAGCAGGTCGAGGTCGCGGACGGTGCTCTGCGTCGAGACCTGGGTGAGCAGTGTCCCGGAGTTCGCCAGGCAGGCAAGGCCCAGCGTGCGGTCCGCCTTCTCCAGCTCGGTCACCTCGGCGGCGTCGTCGGGGGAGGTGTCCACCTGGAGGTGAACCTCGGTGCCGGTCGGGTCGAGGCAGCGGACGGGCGTGGACTCGCCCACTCCGCGCGGGTCCCAGCCGACGATGTTGAAGCCGTCCAGTCCGGTGTCCGGCAGGCTGCGAGGCAGGTCGAGCCCGGACCCACCCGGGCCGCCAGGGTTGACGAAGAGCACGCCGGACGCCGGCTCGGTCCGGGCCGGGCGCCGCGAGATCGACAAGGTGACCGCACGCCCGTCCGGGGCGGACCAGTCGAGGGGAGCCAGCACGGTCGCGCACTGCAGGCCCCGGCGGCAGCCGGTCCAGGTGATCGACTGGCCGGTGTAGCGAGCGACGCCCCGACCCCCGGGCGGATCGACGACCCCGGGCGGTACGACGTCGGGCACCGGCTCGGTACGGCGCGGGCTCGGCGGGGGTAGACGGGTCAGCGGGATCGCCGTCGACGACTCAGCAGGGGCCGACGTCGCAATCGAGGAGCCGGTCGAGGGGTCCGGGGAGACCGACCGCGGTGGGATCACGACCCGGGTGCAGCCACTGAGCACCAGGACGACGAACCCAACGGCCAGGATCAGGCCCTGCGACCGGTTCGGGGAGCACCGTGGCGGAGACAGGGCGCGGGTCAACGACGCCGCTCGTAGGTCGCCCGCGAACCGCAGACCCCGGCTTTCGCGCACGAGACGGTGGCACCGGAGTCCTTCAATCGCACCACGACGCTGTCCGTCGGCACCTGATGGGCCACCACGACCCCGTCACCCTCCGGGGTCGTCACCGGTTGCCCGACCGCCGGCGTGGTGCGGACGAACTCGGCATAGAGCGGGTGCTCGTACTTCAGGCAGCACATCAGCCGACCGCAGGCCCCCGAGATCCGCATCGGGTTGGGCGGGAGGTCCTGCAACTTGGCCATCCGCAGGCTGACCGGCTCGAAGTTCTTGAGAAAAGTCGCACAACAGAGCTCACGGCCGCAGCTGCCGATGCCACCGGTCAGGCTGGCCGCGTCGCGGGAACCGACCTGGCGCAGGTCGACCCGCGACTCCAGCACCCGCGCCAAGCGTCCGACCAGAGCCCGGAAGTCGACCCGGTGGGGGGCGTGGAAGTAGACCGCGATGAGGGGCTCGTCGCCATCGACCACATCGACGCCGACGACCTTCATCGGCAACCCGAGCTCCTTGATCAGCTTCTTGGCCACCAGTTTGGTCTCGGCCCGGCGGAGCCGGCTCCGTTCGTCGCGCTTGAGGTGGGAGTCGGTCGCCGGGCCGACGCAGACCGGCAGGTCGACGTACCCCGTCTCACCGTCGTCGACCCACTCCGGGGCCCAGACGCACTCCGCGACCTCCGGGCCGCCGTCGGTGGGGACCAGCACCTTGTCCCCAACCGCGTAGTGATGCTCACCCGGGTCGAGGTAGTAGAGGCGGCCGTAGCGCTCGAACGACACGGCCATCACCTGTGCCATGCCGCCACCCTACGACCCGGCGCCAGACCGGCCCGCACGCAGCGAACCCGCCCGCGAGCGGAGGCTCACGGGCGGGCTCGATCGATGGTGATCACCTCGGCAGATCGACGTGGTCACCCAGGCAGGGGACGGCTCAGCGGACGCGGAGCTTCCAGCCGACCTTGATGTTGTTCGGGTTCTTGATCTTGGACTTGTTCATCTTGTACAGGCCCTTCCAGCCGCCCTTGACGTGGTAGCGGTGGGCGATCTTGCCGAGGGTGTCACCGCGGTGCACGGTGACGTACGTAGCCGAGGTCGATACGACCTTCTTCTTGGTGGCCTTGGGGGTCGAGGACGCCCCCGCCGTGCCGTTGCTCTTGGTCAACCCGGCCCGCTTGCTGCAGACCGGCCAGGCACCGGGGCCCTGCGCCTTCAAGACGCGCTGGGCGATCTTGATCTGCTCGGACTTGGTGGCCACGTTGGCCTGTCCGGCGTAGCTGCGTCCGCCGTAGGCGCGCCACGTGCTGGAGCTGAACTGCACCCCGCCGTAGTAGCCGTTGCCGGTGTTGATCTTCCAGTTGCCGCTGCTCTCGCACGCTGCGACGCGGTCCCAGACGTTGCCGGCGGCGTCCGCGCTCGGGGCGGTCGCGACCACGGCACCCCCGGCCAGGGCCAGTGCGGCCACGGCTCCGACGGCACGCTTGGCGATGGAGGTGAAGCGAACAGATCCGAACATTCGGGTCCCTTTCCTGATCTCGCGCCTACGAGGTGAGCTGACGGGTTCGGACGGTCAGGTGTCCGGCGGGCAGGCGTCAGCAACACGTCGACGACGACGCGTTGATCACGACTGTCTGCTTAACCCCAGGCGACCGGACAAGCCGGTGCACCGGTGGTTCCCCCACCATCGCCAGTGCGTTCGGGACGTTCCCGACCAGTCGTCCGGTCGGCGATGCTCGGCGCTCCGGACGAACGCGTGTGGCCTTGCGCACGTTGGGTGCGGGCGGCACGATCGCACCCACTGCCTTCGTGACGGCGACGCATCGATGCTCCGATGCATCTCGACACGCCGTCATGCTTGATAACGAATCAGCAACGCGACGGCGATAAACTAGGTGCGCACAGCGCTGCTGTGCAAGTCCTCGACGACGCCGCCGGCGTGATCCAGGCTCACCGAGCCCGCCGCAGGAGGCGCCCTGAGCGCAAACCAGGGTGCTGACCCGGTTGGCGGGGTGGCGAGGATCACGCGTGTCGCCTGACATCGGTGTCGTGATGCCGCGGACCGTCCCAGACCGCGCAGTCCCTGCGAACCCGGCCGGGGTCAGCCCTCGACCAGGCCGATCATCATCGCCTCGACGGCGAGCAGCGGGGTGACGTTGGTCTCCAACGCCACCCGGCACCCCAGCAGCGCGTCGATCCGCCGCAGGGTCTGCTCCGGGGTCGAACGCCGAGCGGCCACCCTCAGCTGGGGCTCGAGCTCGGGGTTGACGAGCCCGGCGCCCGAACGGGTCTGCAGGCTCAGCAGGTCGCGGTAGTAGCCCGTCAGCTCGGTCAACGCTCGGTCGATGGCGTCGCGCTGGAAACGTTTGGCCCGGGCTTTCTGCTGCTCGTCGAGTTCCTTCAGGGCCGCCTGGGCCTGGCGCGGCCGGGCCCCCCGCGTACCGAACCCGAGGGCTTCTTCGAGCGCGGCTCGCTCGCGGGCGTCGATGTCCGCCGTGGCCGCGGCGGCCTCGCCGGAGCAGGCGTCGACCAGCGCTGCCGCCGACTTCAGGCAGTCGCCGAGACGCTGCAGCCGGCCTGGCACCGCCAGCACGTCGCTTCGGCGCTTCCGCGCGTCCTCGTCGCGGGCCAGCACCCGAGCCCGGCCGACGTGACCCTGAGCGGCCCGGGCAGCGAAGGCGGCCAGCGCCGGGTCGACCCCGTCGCGCACCTGGAGCAGCGTGGCGACCGACGCGACGGTCGGCGTTTGCAGGTGCAGCTGACGGCAGCGCGAGCGGATGGTGGCGACCACGTCGTCGGGGGTGGGGGCGCAGAGGATCCACACGGTGCGGGGGGCGGGTTCCTCGATGCTCTTGAGCAGGGTGTCCGCGCCACGCTCGGTGACCCGGTCGGCGTCCTGCACCACCAGCACCTGCCAGCGCCCGAGGCTCGGGCCCATCGCGGCTCGGCGGACCAGCTCGCGCACCTCGTCGACGCCGATCGAGAGCATCTCGGTCTTGACCACGGTCACGTCGGGATGAGCCCCACTGAGCGTCGTCCGGCACTGGGTGCAGTGCCCGCACCCGCCGTCGGGGCACTGCAGCGCCGCCGCGAACGAACGCGCCACGTTGGACCGCCCCGACCCCGGCGGTCCGGTCACCAGCCAGGCGTGGCTCATGGCGTGCGGTCCCCCGGTCACCGCACGCTGCAGCGTCGCCACCGAGGAGGTCTGTCCGATCAGCTCGGTCCAGACCCCGGTCAGCGCGGTGGCGTGCGCGGGGTTGGTCACCGCGGGAGTCGAGGTCACCGCCCCAGTCTGCCCTGGGCCACTGACGTTGCCCCGTCACGTCCTAAGATGCTCGGCGCCGCACCGTCGACGCCGACGACCGCGGACACCGAGGAGGACGACCGTGGGTCGACGCTGGTACCAAGAGGCCGTCATCTACTGCGTGGAGGTGGCCTCGTTCCAGGACTCAGACGGCGACGGCTGCGGCGATCTGCGCGGATTGATCAGCCGGCTGGACTACCTGGCGCGGCTGGGCGTGACGTGCCTGTGGCTCAACCCGATACATCCCAGCCCCCTTCGCGACAACGGCTACGACGTCAGCGACTTCTACGGCGTCCACCCGCGTCTGGGTACCCTGGGCGATTTCGTCGAGCTCACCCGGCGGGCCGTCGAGCGAGGGATCCGGATCGTCCTCGACCTGGTGGTCAACCACACCTCCGACGAGCACCCGTGGTTCCGCAGCGCCCAGGCGGACCCGGCGTCGCCGTACCGGAACTGGTACGTGTGGAGCGAGACCGAACCCTCAAATCGCCGGCAGGGCACGGTTTTCCCGGGAGAGCAGGAAGAGACCTGGAGCTTCGACGAACAGGCCGGTGCGTGGTACTTCCACCGCTTCTACGGCTTTCAACCCGACCTCAACTGGAGCAATCCCGACGTCCGCACCGAGATCGCCAAGATCATGGCCTTCTGGCTGCAGCTCGGCGTCTCGGGCTTCCGGGTCGACGCGGCGCCGTTCGTGCTCGAGCAGACTCAGCCCGGGGTCGACGCGCCGGCCCAGGACTTCTCGATCCTCGACTCCTGGCGGCAGGAGACGCAGTGGCAACAGGGCGACTCGGTCCTGCTCTGCGAGGCCAACGTGGCCCCCACCGATCTGGTGAAGTTCGTGGGCAGCCGCCCCGACGGCCCGGCCGACCGGGCCCAGCTGATGTTCGACTTCCTGCTCAACCCCCGCACGTGGCTGGCCCTGGCTCGCCACGACGCCGAACCCCTGGTCGAGGCGCTCAAGACCGCCGTCCGGTTACCCCAGGGCGGGCAGTGGGCGACGTTCCTGCGCAACCACGACGAGCTGGACCTCAGCCAGCTGACTGACGAGCAGCGCCAGGACGTGTTCCGCGCCTTTGCGCCCAGGGCCGACATGCGGCTCTACGGTCGAGGCATCCGGCGTCGGCTCGGGTCGATGCTGCGGGGCGACCGGCGACGGATCGAGCTGGCGTACGCCCTGCAGTTCTCCCTGCCCGGCACCCCGGTGTTGCGCTACGGCGAGGAGCTCGGGATGGGTGAGCTGCTGAGCCTGGACGGGCGGGAGGCGATCCGGACCCCGATGCAGTGGGACGACGGACCCAACGCCGGCTTCTCCACCGCGGCCCCGGGTGAGTTGGTGCGGCCGGTGATCACCCGCGGTCCGTACGCCGCCCGACGGGTCAACGTCCGCGCCCAGCAACGTGATCCCAACTCGCTGCTGCGCTGGTTTGAGAACCTGAGCCAAACGCTGCGCAGCGCCCCCGAGATCGGGACCGGCGTCTGCTCGGTGATCGACGTGCCGTTGCCGCGCTCGGTGCTGGTCCACCGCTTCGACGCCCCCGCCGGCTCGATCCTGCTGCTGCACAACCTCGCCGACACCGAGGTTAGCGTCGACGTGGGCGACCAGGGGGGCGCGGAGGCTCCGTACGACCTGCTGGTCGACGGACCCTACGACGCCCCGCGTCGCGACCTGACCGCGCTGCAGCTGCACGGGTACGGCTACCGCTGGATCCGGATCTCCCGGAGCGACCGCACCTGAGCCGGGAGGAAACCAAGTTAACCTGGTTTCCCCTCACCCTGCACGGCAGATCTTCCGTGCAAGGTGACAAGGAACCGTGCGAGGCGCAGCTCATCGGGACGCGTAGAGGCGCCGAGACTGACCGAGGTCGTGGTGCAGTCGCGCCATCTCCCGGTCGACCCGGCGTGGCCTCGTCGATGCCCAGATGAAGCGGGACATCCCGTAACCAGAGCCGACACCGCGCAACTCGTCCTCCCGCAGCTTCTCGCGCACGATCACGTCGCTCGAGGTCTCCCCCTCGCGGAGCAGCCGGCCGTACTTGATCATGCCGTCGAACTCGCCCAGATGGCGATGCTCAGGCCACCCGAAGTCCGTCCGCCCGATCAGCCGACCGTCCTCGTCGTAGACCTCGAGCTGGAGCACCGGTTTCGGGATGCCGTACCGGACGAAACGCACCCGGAGCACTGATTCGCCCGGGCTCTCCGATCGGCCGTCGGCCAGCCAGACGACCTCGCCGGCCGCGCGGGCGCCAGGCTGGTTGCTCAGCAGTCGCGCGAACGCCCTCAGCTCAGTGACGATTTCCGGTGAGCGATGCAGGGCCCCGTCGGCCGTCACGACCCCGGCATCGACGCCCGCCACCCGTGCCACCTCCCAGGCCGTGCGCGCCATCCCGGTGACTTGGATCCCGTTCAGCTCCATGAGATCCGCCGTCAGGTCACGACCGAACTTGTGGTGGCGGACCCCCGCCTCGCACCGGGTGGCTCCGCCGTCGAGGCGGATCAGGTGAACCACGCTGAGATCGCAGGCGTAGAGAGGGAGTCCGTGCAGGGCGGCCGCCGATGGTCCGGTCACCGCGACGCGGCCGCGCTGGGCCGCCACGGCGGCGCGGGTGAGCACCGCGTACTGCTCGACCGGCGTCAGGTCTCGGTGATCGGCGGCCGGAGCGTAGGCGCCGTGTCGAAGTCGCACGATGTCCCCGGCGCGGAGACCGTCCACGAGGTCGCGGTCCAGGAGCCCGACGTCGAGGGCCTGGCTGCGTAGAAAGAAACCCTGGTTGTCGGCAATGACGGGCCGAAGGGCGAGGTCCATACCAGCACCTTCGGCGGTTGCACCGCTCCGTGTACGACCGAATGGAGCGCCTGTGGACGAGGGTCAGCGGCCCGGGCAGCCTGTGGACAGGCCTGCGCATGGTTTCCTCTCACTCTGCACGGAGAATCTGCCGTGCAAGGTCGAGGGAACCCAAGTTAACTTGGTTGTTCCCGCGGCCCCCGGACCGTCAGGTAGAGCCGGTGGGCGGTGATCACCACGCCGAGCCAGGCGAGGCCGATCACCCAGCCGAACATCACGTCGGTCAGCCAGTGGTGTCCGAGAAAGACCCGGCTGAGGCCGATGGCGATGGCCCAAGCGACGGCGACCACGATCGTGAGCACCCGGGCGAGCTGACGGTGCAACCGGCGCAGGATCAGGTAGGCGACCAGGCCCGCGATCACGGTGCTGTTGAGGGCGTGGCCGCTCGGGAAGGAAGGGCTCGTCTCGTACGGCGGCACCGCGTCGACCTGCGGCGGCCGGTGACGACCGACCTCGTTCTTGCCCAGCACGGTGATCAACAACGAACCCGTCACCGCGACGATCATCAGCACCAGCGGGGTCCGCGAACGCCAGCGCCACACCATCAACCCGGTGATCACCACGGCGATGATCGTCATGCCGACGGGTCCACCGAGGTGGGTGAAGATCGTCAGCCCACGGTCGATCCCGGCCGATCGGTGGTCGAGGGCGAGCTGGAGCGTGGGGCGATCAAGGGTGGAGATCCCGTCGGACTCGCTGACCGCGTCATAGACCGCCGCGCCGAGCGCGGTCAGCGATCCGACGAGCACGAGCCCGACCAGCGAAGTCAGGTAGAGCACCCCGTGGGCCGAGACCGAGCGGGCCAACCGGCGAGCGAACCGGACGAGCAGTCGCCCGACGGCGGTCGACCAGGAGGTCAGGATCAACCGCCCGATCGACTCCTCGGAGGTGGTGTCGTCCTGCAGCTGCGGGGGTGCTGGGCGCCGGTCGTGGGTCATCAAGTCCTCTCGGGGGGCGGGGCGGGGAGGTCGGGGAGTACCGGCCGGAGCCGGTCCCGGACGGCCGCGGCGATGACGTCGCGATCATCCCGGGCGTCGAGGACGAGATAGCCGCCGGGGTCGCGGGCGGCCAGCGCGAGGAAGGAGGCCCGGGCGTTGAGGTGGAAGTCGGCCCCAGCCGCCTCCAATCGGTCGAGCTCGACCTTCTCCCCGACGGCGCGGTGCGGCTCGACGTCGAGCAGCACGGTCAGGTCGGGCCGCAGCTCCTCGGTGGCCCAGCGCGCGATCCGCTCGACCTCGTCGTGGACCAGCACCCGCCCGGCGCCCTGGTAGGCGAGCATCGAGTCGACGTAGCGGTCGCAGACCACGACCGCTCCGCGGGCCAGCGCCGGCCGAATGACGGTCTGTACGTGATGGGCTTTGTCGGCGGCGTACAGCAGGGCCTCGGCCCGCGGGGCGAGATCACCGGTCGCCGGGTCGAGCAGCAGGTGGCGGATCTGCTGCCCGGCCGCACTGTCGCCGGGCTCGAAGGTGCGGACCACCGCGTAGCCTTCCGCGACCAGCCAGTCGACCAGCCGACCGACCTGGGTCGACTTCCCGACCCCGTCGCCGCCCTCGAAGACCACGAACAGACCCGACACGACGACCGAGTCTAGGTCCCCCGCACGGAGCGGTCTCCGGGAACCCTCAGCGCTTCTTGCGCCGGACGGGGGTCACGTCGCGCAACCGAACGCTGACCTTCGGCCAGGCCTCCAGGAACGCCTCCCGGGCCACGTCGAGCTGATGGACCTCGCGTTCGTAGCAACGCCCGGCGGCGAAAGCCTCCGGACCCGACTGCAGCTCACCCTCGCGCTGGATCTCGCCCAACCGGCCGGCGCGCGAGCTGACCTCAGCCAGCAGCTCCTGGGCTGGGTCGAGGCGCCGACGCAGCTTGGCGACGCGACGCGAGTCCAGCCGGACGGCGACGGCCGCGGCCCGGTCGACCTCGGTCATCGCCTCGGTCACCTCGTCCCACGTCTCCTGGGGCCCGTCGACCCGGGCGCGCTCCACGGTCTCGACCAGCCGTTCGGTCGCCTCGTGGACCAGGGCCTCGACGACGTCACCGCTGGGCAGCAGCGCCGACTCACCGACCTGCGGCGCCCGGGAGGCGGTGACGAGCCGTTCTAGCAGGGTCAGGTAGCGCTCGCCCCGCAGTCGGCTCACCAGTTTGGGGCCCCCGGCGAGCTCCGCGTCGGCCTGCTCGACCAGCCAGTCGAGCTCCTCCTGCAGGTCCTGGCTCCAGAGCGGCTCCAGCACCGCAGCCAACCCTTGCAGATCGGTCCGTAGCCCGGCGGCGACGTCGCGCAGCTCCCGGGGGGCCCCAGCCCCCTCGGTCCGGACGGCGAGGTCAGCCTTCACCAGCTCCCGCAGCCGGGTCGCCAGCAGGGCCGACACGAAGCTCTCGAAGGTGCTGATGCCGTGGACGGCGGGGGGCACCGGAAAGTCGGTGAGCCCGGTCGCCGGCGCCCCGAGCCGGGTGACCAACCGGGGGAATCGGGCGACCGGGGTGGCCCCGACCCCGCCGAGCGCCGCGCCGAGGAACTCGATCTGCTCGGTGGTCAATCCCGGCCCGACCGGAGTGAGCATCACCTCGCGGAACCGGGCGGTGGTCAGTCCGCCGCGCCGAACGGTCACCTTGTCGTCGCGCAGCAAGGCCACCGTCGTACCGGCCGCACCCCGGAAGCAGAACTCCGCGCGGACCAGCGACAGCGCTGCGACCGGACCGAGCGTCGCCCGACGCCGGAAGGGTCGGACCAGGTCGGCGAACTCCTCGGGGATCTCCGCGTGACCCATCGGCTCGATCCGCTCCGCCGGCAGCATCGGCTCCCAGTCGGGGGCGCCGAGGTACCACTCCCCGCGACCGTCGATGACCCGATGCCCGAGCAGCACCCCGGAACGGATCAACCGGTGGTCTGGGGCATCGAGCAGGGTGATGTCGATCGCGTACCCGGCGTTGTGCCCCCGCCGAGACACCAGGTTGGGGAGCCCCAGCTCGGGGTTGATCATCCGCGGCGGCTGTGCGCTAAACGGCAGGTCGAACAGCAACGTGTCGTACGACGCAGGGACCACAGCCACGACGTGGGCCTTCTTCTTGCTGCTCACGACCGGCTCGAGGAGGTCGCCTTCTTGGCCGGAGCCTTCTTGGCAGCGGACTTCGTCGCCGGCACCTTCTTGGCAGCGGACTTCGTCGCCGGAGCCTTCTTGGCTCCCGTCGTCTTCTTCGCCGCGACCCGCTTGGCGGGAGCCTTCTTCGCCGCCCGCTTCTTCGGCGCCGGACCCTTGGCCCGCTTCTCGGCCAGCAGCTCGGCTCCGCGCTCGGGGGTCAGCTGGTCGACCTCGTCGCCACGGCGCAGGGTCGCGTTGGTCTCGCCGTCAGTCACGTAGGCGCCGAACCGGCCGTCCTTGACCACCATCGGTGCACCGGACACCGGGTCGGGCCCCAGTTCCTTGAGCGGCGGTTTCGCAGCCGCGCGACCCCGCTGCTTGGGCTGGGCGTAGATCGCCTCGGCCTGCGCCAGCGTGATGTCGAAGATCTGGTCCTCCGCAGTGAGCGACCGGGAGTCGGTGCCCTTCTTCAGGTACGGCCCGTACCGTCCGTTCTGGGCCGTGATCTCTACGCCGTCGCTGGTGCCGACAACCCGCGGCAGGCTGAGCAGTCGTAACGCCTGGTCGAGCTCGACGGTCTCGACGGCCATCGACGCGAACAGCGATCCCGTGCGCGCCTTGGCGCTCTTGGGGGCGTCCTCCCCGAGCACCTCGGTCACGTAGGCCCCGAAGCGCCCGTTGCGCGCCACGATCTGGCGCCCGGTCTCGGGGTCGACGCCAAGCTCGCGCTCCTCACCCATCGGCTTGCTGAGCAGTTCTTTGGCGAGGTCGACGGTGAGCTCGTCGGGCGGCAGGTCCTCGGCCACGTTGGCCCGGTGCTCCTCCTCGTCCTCCACGTAGGTGCCGTAGCGACCCACCCGGACCACGACGCCCGAGTCGAGGTCGCCCACCGGGAAGGTCGACAGCGCGCGGGCGTCGATGTCTCCGAGCTCGGACACGAGCTTCTGCAGGCCTTCGTGGTCGCTGACCTCGCCGGCCTTCGGGCCGAAGTAGAAGTCGGTGAGCACCGCGAGCCGAGCCCCGTTCCCGCGGGCGATCTCGTCGAGCACCTCCTCCATCTGAGCGGTGAAGGTGTAGTCGACCAGTCGGGAGAAGTGCTCCTCGAGCAACCGGGTGACCGCGAAGGCCAGCCAGGTCGGGACCAGCGCCGTGCCCTTCTTGAACACGTAGTCCCGGCTGGTGATGGTACGGATGATCGAGGCGTACGTCGACGGCCGCCCGATCGACAGCTCCTCGAGCTTGGCGACCAGGGACGGCTCGGTGTAGCGGGCCGGCGGTCGGGTGTCATGGCCGCTCGCGGTGACCGAGTCGGGGTCGACCCGCTGACCCTCGGTGAGCCGCGGCAGCCGGGTCTGGCTGTCGTCGGAGGACCCGGCGGTGTCGTCGTCCACCGACTCGACGTAGGCCTTGAGGAAGCCGTAGAAGGTGATCGTCCGGCCGGACGCGGCAAACGTGCAGTCCGGCTCGTCCGCGCGGGTCGCGTTGATCTTGACGCTGATGGACTGGCCCTGCGCGTCCTTCATCTGCGAGGCGATGGTCCGCATCCAGATCAGCTCGTAGAGCCGGAAGTCGTCGCCGCGCAGCCCGGTCTGGGCGGGGGTCTGGAAGCTCTCCCCGGCGGGCCGGATCGCCTCGTGGGCTTCTTGGGCGTTCTTCTCCTTGGTGGCATAGAGCCGTGGCGCGTCGGGCACGTAGTCTGCCCCGAACAGTGCACGCACCTGGCTCCGAGCGGCGTCGATGGCGGTGCTGGAGAGCACCGTCGAGTCGGTCCGCATGTAGGTGATGTAGCCGCCCTCGTAGAGACCCTGGGCGACCGACATGGCGCGCTGCGCGGTGAAACCGAGCTTGCGGCCGGCCTCCTGCTGCATCGTCGAGGTGCGGAAGGGCGCATAGGGCCGCCGGGTGTAGGGCCGCGACTCCACGGAGGTGACCTCGTAGGCCGCGCTCCGCAGCGACGTCGCCAGACCCTGGGCGACGGCCTCGTCGAGCAGGAGCACCTCGCCCTTGAGCCGGCCGCGGTCGTCGAAGTCGCGCCCTTGGGCGATCCGCCGCTCCCCGACGTGGGTGAGCCGGGCGGGAAAGGTCGGCGGCTCGGCCCCGGCCCCGGCGCCGAGGACGGCGTCGAGATCCCAGTAGGAGCCGGAGCGGAAGGCGATCCGTTCCCGCTCGCGGTCGACCACCAATCGGGTGGCCACCGACTGCACCCGACCGGCCGACAGCCGGGGCATGACCTTCTTCCACAACACCGGGGAGACCTCGTAGCCGTAGAGCCGGTCGAGGATGCGGCGGGTCTCCTGGGCGTCGACCTGGTCCTGGTCGAGGTCGCGCGGGTTCGCCACCGCGTCCTGGATCGCAGCCTTAGTGATCTCGCGGAAGATCATCCGACGGACCGGGACCTTGGGCTTGAGCTCCTGCAGCAGGTGCCAGGCGATGGCCTCGCCCTCGCGGTCGTCGTCGGTGGCGAGCAACAGCTCGTCGGAGCCGGCCAGCGCGTCCTTCAACGTCTTGAGCACGCCACGCTTGTCGGGACTGACGACGTAGAGCGGCTCAAAACCGTGGTCCACGTCGACCCCGGTGCGGGCCCACTTCTCCCCTTTGTACTTCGCCGGGACCTCGGCGGCCCCGGTCGGCAGGTCGCGGATGTGGCCCACGGAGGACTCCACGCGGTAGCCGTCACCCAGGTAGGCCGCGATCTTGGCGACCTTGCTCGGGGACTCGACCACCACGAGTCGCTGTCCTTTACTTGCCACTGCCGTCCCTCTCGCGCGTCCCCGTTCCTGTCCTCAGGTCGGTGTCGGCGTCACTCTACGCACGTCAGCAACCGTCGGATTGCGAGTCGCCGCACCGTGAACAGGGTGTCGGGCACCAGATCTGCGGGGCCGACCCCCGTGATCTGGGCTACCGCGTCGACGATCGTGCCGAGGGCGAGCTCCCCGTCGCACGCTCCCAGCACCCCACCGATCGCGGTGTCGACGGGTTCCGCGTGCCGGAAACCGCGCTGTTGGCGGAGCACCACGTGCTGGGGGTCGGTGGCCCCGGGATCACCGATCGTCTCCTGGACCACGTCGCTCGCCAGCGCCCAGCGCCGGCCGAGCACCTCGGCGTCGGTGAGCGGGAGCACCTCATCCAACGCGTCGTCCCGGGCGGCGAAGGCTGGGCCGAGCGGTTGCTCCACGGCCCACGGCCAGTCCACCAGGTCGACGTACGCCCGGTCCCGGCCCGCGGCGCGCAGCGACAACCAGCCCATCCCCACCGCCTCGATCCCCAGCCCGGCGAAGTAGTCGAGCCAGCCGTCGTAGGCCGTCAGGTAGCCGGGCGTCCCCACCAGCCCGGCGTCGGCCAGCCAGAGCTCGACGTACTCGGCCGCGTCGAGGGTCTCGCGCTGCAGGACGTACGCGTCACAGCCGGTCGGCTCGACCCAGCCCGCGATCCGCTCGGTCCAGTCCTCCCCCACGACGTGGGCCCAGTTGGCGAGCACCTGGAGCCGACCGCCCGGGTTGAGGTGCGCGGCTCCCTCCACCACGACCCGGCGGACCAGCTCGTCGCCGACGAACGCCCCCTCGCGGTAGGTCAACGCACCACCCTCACCGGGTGGGCGGGGTGGGGACATCACGTACGGCGGGTTGGTGACGATCAGGTCGAACCGCTCGCCGCCGACGGGTGCGTAGAGGCTGCCCGCGCGGACTTCCAGGTCGACGCCGTTCAACCGGGCCGTCAACCGGGCCATGGCCAGCGCGCGCGGGTTGACGTCGGTGGCCACCACCCGTTCGGCGTGCCGGGCCAGGTGCAGGCTCTGCACCCCACAGCCGGTGCCGAGATCGAGCGCCGTACCGACCGGTTCCCGGGGCACGAGCTGGGCCAGGGTGGACGACGCCGAGGAGACCCCCAGCACGTAGTCCGGCCGCATCGGAGCTGTCCGACCGTCGAGTCCTGGAGTCAGGTCGGCGAACACCCAGCCGGAAGCGCCGTCGTCACTGGCGTAGGGCCTCAGGTCCGAGACGGCGACGACCCCGTCCCCGCTGCGCGCCAGCACGTCCGCGCCGACCAGGGCGTTCAGCACTGGGCCGAGGGCCCGCTCCGCGTCGGTCGCCGGGACCGTCCGCTGCAGCAACCAGAGCCGGGTCAGCGTAGCCAACGGGTCGTCCCGGCCGACCAGCGCGCGGAACGCCGGGGCGGTCGCGTTCCGTCCCAGCGCCCGGTGGGCCGACATCCCGATGGCCTCTATCACCGCGTCGACGGTGTAGTCGAGGGCCCGCAGCCGCGCGGCGAGCCGGGCCAGGCTCGCCGCAGGAAGGTCGAGGACTCCGATGGCGGGCACGTCGCATCTTCCCACCCAGGTTTCCCCCGACCGGCCAGGTGCGCGCACGAGCTCGGCAGAGGACCTTCCTGGGGTGGACACGCCGCGTCATGGCGGGTCCATGCGTCAACCCGGATCGTACCGATCCCGAACTCTGGTTGTCGG
>JBPCRP010000122.1:0-16524 GCA_050996715.1 Propionibacteriaceae bacterium | reverse complement strand
ACGCCGTCGTGGCCCTCCAGCTTGCTCTCCTGCCGCACGACCGAGGCCGCCACCTGGTGGAAGACCATCACCTTCTCCGGCAACCGGTGGCTGAGAGTCCGCGCGGAGAGGTACGTCGCGACCTCGTCGAGCTCGGCCCCCGTCGTCGAGCCGTAGGCCCGCCCTGGGACCTGCCCGGGCTGCATGGCCCACTCCGGGTCGAGCGCGACGCCGACGTCGGGCTCGCGCAGCCAGTCCTCGAAGTGGCGGCACTCGGTGAGGAAGTCCGACCGGCGGGGCTGGATGTTCAGCAGCAGCAACGCTCGATGGTCACGGGCTGCCTCGAGGTAGCGCTGCACCACGTCGGTGGGGGCACGCGTGCGCCATTGGCCGTCCGCGCCCGCACTCCCCTGCACGACGGTCGCGATGAGTTCCAGCGACGGCTGACCCTGGTCATGTGGCGTACGTCACGCTAACGTCAGTCCCACACCGACGTAGTGAGGCCTCCATGCGAATCTCTGATGTCCTTTCCAGCAAGGGCGCCAAGGTCATCACGATCCAACCCGACGCCGGCGTGGATGAGTTGGTCGCCCTGTTGGCCACGCACAACCTCGGCGCGGTGGTCGTCTCGGTCGACGGCAAGAAGCTCGACGGTATCGTCTCCGAGCGCGACGTCGTCCGTGGGCTCGCGCGCACGTCGGAGGTGATGGCGCTGCACGTCAGCGACCTGATGACCACGGCGATGCACACCTGCCGGCTCTCCGACTCGATCGAGATCGTGATGGGCACGATGACCGATCAGCGCGTGCGGCACGTGCCGGTCGTGGTCAACGGTCAGCTGGCCGGCATCGTGAGCATCGGCGACGTGGTCAAGGCGACGATCAGCGAGCTGCAGTTCGAGCGCGACCAGCTGCAGGGCTACGTCACGTCGTAGAGGTAATCCCCCAGGCCCTCGCCCTCCCACCCCTGCGCCGACCAGCCAGGTTCTCCCGGTTCTGGTCGGCGTGTCGGCGAGGAAGTGGCCAGTGGCGCGCGCCCCTCAGATCGTGGCCCGGTGGGTCCAGCGGCCCGCCAGCAGCGTGCCGGCGACCGAGGCGGCACGGAGCTGCTCGGCTGTCGCCGTCCGCAGATCCAGGTCAACAACCACCAGGTCGGCCGGGTCCCCCGCCTGAGGTACGACGCGTTTCGACGCGGTGCTCGCCGCGAGGGCCGTGGTCAGGTCGAGCTCCTGCTCGGGGTGCCAGGGCGCGAGGCCGTCGCGGCTGCGCGACACGGCGGCGGCCAGGGTGACCCACGGGTCCAGCGGCGCCACCGGAGCGTCGGAGCCGAGGGCCAGGACGGCGCCGGTGCGGTGCAGGTCCAGAAACGGGAACGCCCGCTCCGTCCGCCCCGACCAGTAGCGGTCGGCCAGGTCGCGGTCGTCCAGGGCGTGCTCGGGCTGCACGCTCGCCACGACGCCGAGCTCGGCGAACCGCCGTACGTCGGCGGGCCGCAGAAGCTGGGCGTGCTCGATCGACCCCCGGGCGCCGGTAGCGGCGAACGCGTCCAGGGCGAGGGCGTTCGCGTGGTCCCCGATGGCGTGGATCGCGGCCGTGATGCCGTGGCTCCAGGCCCGCCTCATCAGCGGCACGAGCTCGGTGGGGGGCACCGTGAGCACCCCCCGGTTGCCGGGCTCCCCCGGGTAGGCGTCGTCGCAATAGGCCGTGCGGGTGTTCAGTGAGCCGTCGGTGATCACCTTCAGGCTGCCGAGCGTGACGAGACCGGCGGTGCCGGGCACGACGTCGCCGGTCTGCAGGCCGGCCTCGATGGCGTCCTCGAGGTGGTCGGGCCAGACGGAGGCGTGCACCCGCAGGACCAGGCCGGTGGCGGCCGTACGGCGGGGCCAGCTCGCCAGGTTGTCCGCGCTCTCGTAGTCCACCACCCCGACCACCCCCCGGGCTGCAGCGGCGGTGGCGGCCTCGGCCACCCACTGGTCCAGCACCGGCGTGGGTACGGTCCGCAGGTCCGCCATGATCGGCATCCACGCGTCCTCGCGGACGATGCCGTCGTGGTCGGGGTCGAACATCGCGTAGCGGCGGAGGGCGGCGGAGTTCAGCCAGGCCTGGTGCAGGTCCCACCCGACCATCACCAGCGGCAGCTCGGCGGTGACGGCGTCGAGCAGTGCGCGGTGCGGAGGCTGGCTCCACAGTCCGTCGCGGAAGCCGTAGCCCACCAGGGGCAGCTGGTGCGGCGGTCTACCGAGCCGCAGCCGGTTGCGGATCAGGCTGACCACCTCGGCCGGTCCGGTCGTCCCCGTCAGGTCGACCCAGTGCTGCACCAGTGACCATTGGTCGAGGTGGACGTGGTGGTCCCACAGCCCCGGCAGCACCGTCCGACCGTCCAGGTCCAGCACCTCGGCGCCGGGCGGGAAGGGCGCCCCGACGTCCTGGACCCGCGCAACCTGATCCGCCTCCAGCACGACGGAGCTGATGGAATCGGCGAGGCCGAGTCGGGCTCGATGCAGGACGGTCGTCACGACGCCCGACTCTTCCACGTCCGCGGCGAACGGGCACGCGGGACAGATCGAACCACTCCTGCGTGAAAGCGCTCCCACGCTCTGACATCATGTTGCGGACCAGCTTCCGCGGAGGCTGGCACTCACTAGGCTCAAGCCCATCGGGGCTCAGGCCCGCCAAACTCAGGGCACCCAGGCTCGGGACCCACGTTCGGGACGAATCGAGGTCGGTCGTACATGACGTCTGCAGGCACGGCTGCGGCAACCCTGCCGGAGAACTTTCTCTTCGGAGCCGCTACGGCCGCCTTCCAGATCGAGGGTGCCCACCACACCGACGGTCGCACGGACTCGATCTGGGACACCTTCTGTCGGGTGCCCGGAGCGGTGATCGACGGGCATGACGGGGCTGTCGCCTGCGACCACTACCACCGGTACCCGGACGACGTGGCTCTGCTGGCCGAGCTGGGGGTCGGCAGCTACCGCTTCTCGACGTCGTGGTCGCGCATCCAACCCGACGGCGGTCCGGTGAACCCGAAGGGCATGGACTTCTACTCCCGACTGGTCGACGAGCTGCTGGGTCGCGGGATCATGCCCTGGCTGACGCTCTACCACTGGGACCTGCCGCAGACGCTCGAGGACCGTGGCGGCTGGACGCAGCGGGACACCGCCGAGCTGTTTCGTGACTACGCCCTGAACGTCCACGACGCCCTCGGCGACCGGGTGAGAGTGTGGACGACGCTGAACGAGCCCTGGTGCGCGGCCTTCCTGGGCTACACCGCCGGTGTCCACGCCCCGGGACGGCAGGACGTGGCGGCGGGTCTCGCCGCAGGCCATCACCTGATGCTCGGGCACGGGTTGGCGGTGCAGGCGCTGCGTGATCGGGACGCCGACCTCACCCTCGGGGTGACGTTGAACCTCACGCCGATGACCCCGGTCGATCCCGACGACCCGGCCGACGTCGAGGCCGTCCGGCGGTTGGACGGTCAGGCGAACCGCTTCTTCCTCGACCCGATCATGCGCGGCGCCTACCCCGACGACGTCTGGTCCGACCTCGCCGGGCTCGGGCTCGCCGACGTCGTCGACGACGGCGACCTGGAGATCATCGGCTCGCCCATCGACGCATTGGGTATCAACTACTACCGCGGTCAGGCGGTGTCGGCGACGCCGCCGCGCGAATCCGTCGACGGTGAGGCTCCGACCGATCGGGCGACCTCCTCGCCGTTCCCGGCCGCGCCGCACGCGTACGGCCACAGCCAGGGTCTGCCCACCACCGCGATGGGCTGGGAGATCCAACCGCGTGGACTCACCGACATCCTGCACCGGGTGCAGCACGAGTACGCCCGCGCGCGCGGAACCGCGCTCTACGTGACGGAGAACGGGTCCGCGTTCGACGACGTGGTCGAGGCCGACGGCCGCGTCGCGGACGCCGGTCGGACGGCCTACCTGCTGGACCACCTGCGGGCCGTGGCGGACGCGATCGCCGAAGGCACCCCGGTGGCCGGCTACTTCTACTGGTCGCTGCTGGACAACTTCGAATGGGCCTGGGGCTACCACAAGCGGTTCGGGATCATCCGGGTCGACTACGACACCCAGCACCGCACCGTGAAGGACTCGGGGCGGGCGTACGCCCAGGTCATCGCGACGCGCATGCTTCCGGGCTGAGCAGCCGGGGCGAGCGGTCGTCCCGAACGGTCGGACTCAGGAGGAGGAAACGTGGTGGGACGACGCACCAGGGTCCGCACCGAGCAGGTGCCACCGACCCTCGAGGAGGTCGCCGCGGCGGCCGGGGTCAGCCGGTCGACGGTCTCTCGGGTGGTGAACGGCTCGCCCAAGGTGAGCCCCGACGTGGTCACGGCGGTGAAGGCCGCCATCGTCGAGCTCGACTACGTCCCCAACCGGGCCGCCCGCACCCTGGCCGGGAGCCACACCCATGCGGTGGCCCTGGTGGTGCCGGAGGTGTTCAGCCGGTTCTTCGGCGACCCCTACTTCGCCGCCGTCGTCCAGGGCATCCACAGCCGGCTCACCATCAACGACTACATCCTCAACCTGCTGGTGTCCTCCTCCGACCCCAAGCACCACGCCCAGCGCTACCTGGAGGGGGGCAACGTCGACGGGGCCCTGGTGCTGTCCCACCACGCCGGCGACGTCCAGTTGGTCGAGCTCAGTCGGCGACTGCCGCTGGTCCTGGGCGGTCGCCCGCTGGTGGACGGTCTCGCCGACGCCTACTTCGTCGACGTCGACAACGTGGACGGGGCCGAGCAGGCGACTCGGCACCTGATCTCCCGCGGCCGGCGGCGGATCGCCTCGATCGCCGGCCCGAGGGACATGCCGGCGGCCATCGACCGGCTCGAGGGCTGGCGACGCGGTCTGCGTGCGGCCGATCTGAGCGCCGAGCGGATGGTGCAGAGTGATTTCACGATCTCCGGTGGAGCCCGTGCGATGCACCGCCTGCTGGAGCACTTCGACGACCTGGACGCGGTCTTCGTGGCGAACGACCAGATGGCCGTCGGCGCGCTACAGGTGCTGATCGACTCCGGCCGGCAGGTGCCGGGTGACGTGGCGGTGGTCGGCTACGACGACTCCCCCGTCGCGACGTCGGGCCGGCTGCCGTTGAGCACCGTCCGGCAGCCGTCGGAGCAGATGGGTACGGACATGGCCGAGATGTTGATCATGCTGCTGCGTGGGGAGCGACCGGCCCAGCCGGCGCACCTGTTGCCCACCACCCTGATCGTGCGCAGCTCGTCCTGATCCTCGAGCCGCGGGCCCGGCCAGGCGTGCTCATCACGGCGGGTCGTTGCGGAACTGGAACTGCACGTGCACGTCGTCGTTGAGCGGCAGCATGATCGTGGTGGCCGCCGGGCTCCAGGTGCCGGGCACCAGGAACATCGCGCCGTCGCCCTGGATCAGCAGGCGCAGGTTCGAATAGCGATAGCGGTAGGGCTGGTCGGTGGCCGTACCGGTCAGATCCCGCTCGCGCACCCCGGCACCGACGGGCAGGAACAGCCGCTGCTTGCTGTCGACGATCACGCTAGGCAGCTCGTCGAGCCGCCGGGCCTGCTCTCCCGCCAGACCGCGGCCTGACCACTGGGCCACGGTGGCCGTCCCCCAGAAGAGGCTGGCCGCCACGGCCACCCAGAGTGCGATGATCATCCCGCTCGGACCGGGCCGGGTCGTACGCTGCGGATCCCGATCGTCCAACCAGCGCAGGGTTCCGAGGCCGTACGCGGTGAGTGAGCCCCCAGCGGCCAGCACGAGCGGGGTGACCAATGCGTACATCGGCCAGGAACCGAGGACGGTGTAGCCGAACAGCAGCAGCAGCGCCGCCGCGAGCAGGAACAACCCGATGATCACCATGCGTCGGGCGACGTAGCGGAAGCTCGGGACCCGACCCGCGCGGCGTCGCAGGACGGCGTGTCCGGCCGAGCCGGCCGCACCGAGCAGGGTGAGGACGAGCAGCGGGACCAGCAGCGGCTGCGGGCTCCGCATCACGTAGTCCTGGGTGCTCAGCCCGATGACGTCCACGTCCAGGCCGAAGTAGTCGTACTGCGACCGCGACGATACGTAGCCGAAGTAGAACAGCAGCGTGCTGATCAAGGTTGCGGGCGCGATGATTCGACCGCCGAGGCTCAGGACCTTCTCCAGCACCGCCGTGGGCTCGACCGGCGCGTTCTCCGCGGTCACGATCAGCTGATCGCCGAGCTGGTGCTGCTGGGTTCGTCGGTGGGGGCATCAGTGGGAGCATCGCTGGGTTGCTCGCTCGCGGACTCCTCGGGCGCAGGGGACGAGGCTTCGGGTGAGCCGCTCTCCCCGGCGGTGGACTCGTCGCTGCCGGGGGTGGCCTCCGCGGAGCCTGGGGTGGCCTCCGTGCTGGCCGCGCTCGGGGGCTGTAGCTGGATCGCCTCGGTCCGGCCGGCGGCGGTGACGGCCCGCACGACGCGGGTGCAGGTAGCGGTATTTACCTGTGCGCACTGAGCGGTGCCGACGAGCAGCAGGTCGGTGTTCGCCTCACCTGGAGGTTGCGGTCGGACGGTGCGGACCGGAACCGCGCAGAGCCGGGCCGAACCGCCGAAGACGAAACCCTGGCAACTCGGACCGAGCGAGGCGCACCAGCCGCCGGCGGCCACGCTGTAGTGGTCGGTGTCCAGACGGTACCCGTCCACCCGCAGCCCGACGCCGAGACCAAGGCCGGCGCCAGGGTCGACGGCCGACCAGTTGACGACGGCGCACTGCAGATCGGGATCCTCAAGGGTCGGTTCGCCCGCCCCGCCGACGGGCAATCGAGGGATCGAGAGGGACGGCTGGCCGACTCCCCCGCCGTCCGGCGCGATCGAGGCGTCCCCGGTCGGGGGAGCCGAGGTGACCGGGTCAGCCGGGTCAGCCGGGCTGACGTCGACCGGGCTGACGTCGACCGGGTTGACGGGTTGGGGCGCTGCTGCGGTGGGGTCCGGGGAACTCGCCGACGTCACCGCGCCCAGCCCCGTACAGCCGGCGAGCAGTACGGCGGCCGCCAGCCCCACCAAGAACCCGCCAGCCCTCGCCCGCCACGTCCCCATGGGGAGAGGAGGTCGGGACCGCGGCGCTTGATACGCGGTCGAGCGAGCCGGAGGTCCGCCGAGCCGTCAGTCTCTCGCCGCCGTGATGGGCGTGCGGGGTGCTGGCCGGCGGTGTGACGGGCGTGCGGCAGGCTCCCATCCCGGTGCTCAGCAGTCGAAGACGGACCAGCAGATATCGTTGCGCACCCGCTGGTCGTCCAGCACGAGTTCACGGATCGCCTCAGGGAGCTGCACACGCTGCCACCGGCACTCGAGGTGTCCTGCGGTCTCCTCGTCACCGGGTGGAGCGGCCGCACGCGCGGCTTTGATCGCGTAGGCGGCCGCACCGAGATCGTGCGCAGCGACATGAGCGACGGCCCCAGCCTGACCGGCTGCGTACGCGGCATGTCGTGCGGCCCCGCGGAGGTCTCTGGCCGCGCCCATCGCCTGGCCGCCCGCCGCGCGAGCTTGCATCATCGTGACCTCACCACGCACCCATGCGCGAGCGTGCTCGATGGCCTGACGCGGCCGTGGGTCCTGAGGCTCAGCTAACTCGAACAGCTCAAGGACGTGCTCGGCGCATGCCGCCGCCCACAGGGCGACGAGATGGTGGTCCGAGTCGGTCAAAGTTCCACCGCGACGAATCGTCACCAGGCGCGGATCGCGGATTTTCGGCAGGATCATGGTCGGCTCGGCTCCACAAGCCCGATCATTCGGGGGAGCGGTCGTTGTCGTGGCGACGTCCATGCCGCTAGCGTCACACCGCTGTCCAGGTGGAAACCTGCACCCACAGGAGCGGGCGCGCTGCTGCGGTACGTCGTCACCAGGGCCTCGCGATCTCCCCGACCTGCGTGTCGGTCGCCACCGGCAGCTCAGGTGCCTGGTGCTCCGAAGAGGTTCCAACTGAGCGTGGTCGAGGCCCACGAGGCCCACTCGGAGCGGGGCCAACGGGCCAGCAGCACGAGGTGAAGGTGGTCATACGGCTGTCGGCGAGGGTCAGGATGAAGTCGCTGGTCTCGCCGACCTCGGCGTCGCCGTCGAGCGTGACGGTGACGCCATGGCTGGTCGCGGTGCGGATCTCGTCGGTGGACGCGGACCGCCGGCGGGGGCATGAGCACCCGAAGGCCGAGAGCCTTGAGGTGCTCACCGTCCCGGTGGCCGAAGCGGCAGCCGTACTCGAAGCACGGTTTCCCCCGGGCGCGAGTCGATGGTGATCGTGCCCCCGTGTCGTTCCACCACGATGCGCTGGGCGATGTCGAGGCCGAGGCAGGTCCCCCGGCCCACCTCCTTGGTGGTGAAGAACGCCTCGAACGCGTGCGCCGCCACCTCCGGCGGGATGCCGGACCCCGTGTCCGCGACCTCGACGATCACCCCGTTCTGGTCGGGACACGCCGTCACCCGCAGTGTTCCGCTGCCGTCCATCGCGTCCACGGCGTTGTCGATCAGGTTGGTCCACACCTGGTTCAGCTCGCCGACGTACGCCTCGATCTGCGGTAGCTCGGGGCTGTACTCCCGCACCACCGTGATGCCGGGTCCGAGCTTGTGGTTCAGCATCACCAGGGTCGACTCGAGGCCGTCGCTCACCGGGAGGCGCTGCAACGAGGCCCGGTCCATCTGGGAGTACGACCGGACCGCACCGACCAGCTCAGAGATGCGCCGCGTCGACTCCCTGACCTCCGACAGCAGTGCGGCTACCGAGAACGTCTGCGCCACCCAGTCCAGCGCCGGTTCCAGTGCCGATTCCTGCAGGACGCTGGCGGCCTGGGCGCACCAGTCGGGGTCGACGCCGGCTGCAGCGGGCGGTCGGGCGATCCGGTCGGCGTGCCCGACCCGAGCGCGGTGCAGCCAGGCGGCCAGGGCGTCCTCCCGGTCGGCGCGAGCCAGCGGGTCCACGTCGGTGACCGGGGCCGCGATCTGACGGCGCAGGCTGTCGAGCGCCGCGAACTGGGCGGCGGGGAGGTCATCCTCGGCCAGTCGGGTCAACGCGGAGAGCAGTCCGTCGTTGGCGGTCTGCAGGGCGGCGGCCGCCCGCGTTGCGGCGGAGGCCGGGTTGTTGATCTCGTGGGCAAGGCCCGCGGCGAGCGTGCCCAAGGTGACCAACGACTCGCGTTGACGCGCCGTCGACTCGATGGACCGCGCGGTGCTGTACAACCCGGTGATCAGGTGCACGCCGAACGGGAACCAGGCGTCGGCCAGCTGGCGCAGCACGGACGCCGGAACCCGCAGCACGCGTCCTGGATCGGCTCCGCGTCCGGTGGCCAGATAGGTGCCGTGCGCGTCCCAGGCGCGGAAACCACCCGCCCAGCGACCGGGCTCGTCCATCCTCGCGACCACGGTGTCTTCGCGGCCGGAGTGCCGGCTCAGGAGAATTGATCCGTCGACGAGCACCCACCAGAAATCTGCCGCTTCGCCCTCCCGGAAAAGGTCGACCCCGGGTGCGATGGTGACCTCCGTAGCACCGGCCAGCAGGTCGGCGAGCTGTTCGTTGGTCAGACCGGCGAAGATGGTCAGCGGTCGAAGGTCGTCGATGCGCATCTAGATCGTGACCAGGTAGCGGTGCACCAAGTAGATCGACATCGCGCCTTCACCGACCGCCGAGGCCACCCGTTTCATGGAGTCGAGCCGAACGTCCCCGGCGGCGAATACCCCGGGGACGCTCGTCTCGAGGGCGAACGGCGGACGGGCGAGCGGCCAGGTGGGTCTCGGGCTGGAGGTCAGCAGCTCGGGTCCGGTGATGACGAACCCGTGGTCGTCGCGCACCACGTCTGGTGCCAGCCAGTCGGTCCGGGGTGAGGCGCCGATGAAGA
Source organism: Propionibacteriaceae bacterium (assembly GCA_050996715.1). GTDB lineage: Bacteria > Actinomycetota > Actinomycetes > Propionibacteriales > Propionibacteriaceae > Microlunatus. Next base: position 6,712 of record JBPCRP010000122.1, on the reverse strand, counting down.
TGAACAGCCAGCTCGCGGCGACCTCGGCCGTGGTACCGGTGTTGCGGTCGAGGAGGGAGAGAACCTCGAGGTGACCGTCTCCCCCGCCGGCCACGACCTCGGTGTGCAACCTGATCTCGATGTTGGCTGCGGTGGTGATCCGCGCGACCAGGTACTGCGACATCGTGGTCAGCAAGGTGTCGCCGCGAACGACGAGCACCACGCGCTGGGCGAAACGCGACAGGTTGAGTGCTGCCTGGCCGGCCGAGTTGGCGGCCCCGACGACGTACACCTCGTCTCCTTGGCACTGGCTTGCCTCACTGGCGTTGGCGCCGTAGTAGACGCCGCGGCCGATCAGCGCGTCGAGCCCCGTCGCCGGCAGCCGCCGATAGGACACCCCCGTCGCGGCGACGACGGCACGCGCCTCGATGTCGTCCGAGCCGTCGACGACCACGGCGCGAACGGGGCCGCGGGCCTCGATCCCGACCACGTCGCGAGCCAGCACCATCTCCGCGCCGAACCGGGAGACCTGCGCCAGGGCTCGCTGGGCGAGGTCGGAACCGCTCAGACCCTTGGGAAAGCCGAGGTAGTTCTCGATCGAGGCACTCTGTCCCGCTTGCCCGCCCGGAGCCTCACGCTCCACCACGACGGTGCTCAGGCCCTCGGAGGCCGCGTAGACCGCGGCGGCCAGACCGGCTGGGCCGCCACCGACGATGCACACGTCGTAGAGCGGCTGCTGGGCGCTCGTGTGCAGCCCGAGAGCACCGGCGACCCCGAGCAGGGACGGCGCCCGGAGCGTCCCAGCCCCGGGGACCAGGACCAGGGGGAGGTCGGTGGGCGCCACGTGGGCGAGTTCGCTCAGCCGTTGACCCTCCGCGTCTCGCTCGATGTCGTACCAGCGGTAGGGGACGTAGTTGCGCGCCAGGAACATCTTGATCTCGTGGCTTCGGTCCGACCAGCGGTGGCCGACAATCTGCACGTCATCGGAGTGGTCCGGGTTCGCCTGACGCCAGTCGCCGAGCAGGTCGTCGACGACCGGGTAGAGCCGTTCTTCCGGGGGATCCCAGGGCTTGAGCAGGTAGTAGTCGAGGCCGATGTCGTTGATGGCCTTGATGGCCACATCCGTGTCTGCGTAGGCCGTCAGCAGCAGCAGCTTCGCGGTCGGGGCAGCCTCACGGGACTGCTCCAACAGCTCGATGCCGGTCATGGTCGGCATTCGCTGGTCCGCGGCGATCAGTGCGACTGGCTCAGTCCGGAGGGCAATGCGCACCAGGACCGCGAGAGCCTCAGTCCCCGACGTCGCGCTGATCACCCGGTACTGCTCGCCGTACCTGGCGGCCAGGTCGCGGGTGATCGCCGCTGCGACCAGCGGGTCGTCGTCCACCGACAAAATGGTCGGTTTGCTCATCAGCCAGCTTTCGGGAGCTGACCAGGCCCCTGGGGGTGAGCCGGTGCAGGTTGTGCGGACTGCTTCACCTTAGCGAGCCCCCGCACAGTTGTGGGGCATCGCCGGGGACCGGAGCTCGCGAACCGCCGACACTGCTTGTCGGACATCGTGGCGGACGATCTCGGGCATCCCGCGTCGAGCTGGGCACCGCACAGGGCCAGACCGACGACGGGTCCGCAGGGTAAATGAACGGTCCTCTCTGTGCTGTGGTGGTCAGTTCTGCTGGGCGTACTCGGCGTCGGTGATCAGCTCGGCCCACTCTGTTTGGTGAGCGTGCCCATGTCGTGCTCTCTTCAGCGGGGGTGGTTGATGGACTCCTGTGTTCTGGGCCGCCCAGTGGGCGGCGCCTGTCACCTCGGGATGACTGGGGGTCGGCAGTATGCAGAGTCCCGTTCACTGCCGAGCTCAGCCGTCTGATCGATCCTCAGGTGTCGGATTGTTGACGCCAGGCCTGGGCGATCCGGTCGAGGGTGTCGTGGTCGAGGCTCATGCCGCCGAAGCTGGCCATCGTGCTCATCGGCATGTTGCCGATGACGGCGAGCATCTCCGGGTCAAGGGCCGCGGCCGGATGCCCGTCGGCGATCTCGGCTTCGATCAGCTGACGGCCGATCGGGTCGGCCAGCCACTCCTGCAGGGTGGAGTCCCGGCTCAACGTGACGGTGAGCCTGGGTGCCTGGACCGTGATCGTCTCGGTCAGCGGAAGGTCGCGGGAGTTCGGCCCGACTCCGACAACGAAGTCGCCCGCCTCGACCACCCAGCGGTTGTGCTGGATCGACCAGAACGCGAACGCCCGCTGGTTCAGCTCGATCGTCACCGTCTCCGACGCTCCTGCGGCGAGGGATACCTTGGCGAACCCTTTGAGCTCACGTACCGGCCGGGCCACCGTGCACTGGGTGTCCTGCACGTAGACCTGGACTACCTCCGCGCCGGCGACGGTGCCGGTGTTGGTGAGGGTCACCGTGACGGTGGCGCCGTAGTCGCCGTCGGCCACCGAGCCGTGCGCGGCAACCTGGAGGTCGGACAGGGCGAAGGTGGTGTAGGACAACCCGAAGCCGAACGGGAACGCGACGTCCTGAGTGGCCTTGTCGTAGCCGCGGTAGCCGATGAACAGCCCTTCGCCGTAGCGCACGACCTGCGAGTCGCCGGGGAAGTTGAGGTAGGACGAGTTGTCCTCCAAGCGGAGCGGGATAGTCTCGGCCAGCCGACCGGACGGGTTTACGACACCGGTGAGTACATCGACGATAGCCCCACCCGCCGCCTGCCCACCGAGCCACGCCTCGAGAAGAGCCTTCGCGTGGGGGGTGACGTCGCCCAGGACCACCGTCGACCCGTTGACCAGCACCACGACGACGTTCGGGTTGACGGCCGCCACGGCTGACAACACGGCGAGCTGATTGGCCGGCAGGTCCATCTGGGTCCGGTCGAAGCCCTCGGACTCGTCCGCCCCAGGCAGCCCGATCATCACCAGCACCGTGTCCGCTGACTCGGCTACCCGCTCCGCCTCGGCCAGCAGCTCCGCATCGTTTGGCTCCAGGTCGTCGCCGGTGTCGTCGCCGGTGTCGCCGCTGTGGGCTGAGGGCCCTCCGGGCAGGCTGTAGCCGGCTGCGAACGGGACCTCACCGTAGACGGCGCGTAGCTCCTCGAGCAGGACGTCGACCCGGGTGGGATTCACCTGGGACGACCCGGCGCCCTGGAAGCGTGGGGTGCGGGCGAATTCACCGACGACCGCGACCTTTGCGTCGACCGGCAGCGGCAGCAGACCGTCGTTCGTGAGCAGCACCACCGACTCCGCCGCCGCCTCCCGGGCCAACGCGTGGTGAGCGTCGACGTCGAACGACTCATCCAGCTCCAACACCGGCATCCCCTTCGCGACCAGCTCGAGTACGGTGCGGACCCGGGCGTCGAGGACCGCCGCCGGCACCTCACCGGTGTGCACGGCAGCGACGACCGCCTCGGGGCTGCGGCCCAACGCCGGCGGCATCTCCAGGTCCAACCCGGCCAGCAGCGCGGGGACCCGGTGGTAGACCGCCCCCCAGTCCGACACGACCAACCCCTTGAACCCGAACTCCTCCCGGAGCACGGTGGTCAGCAGCCAGGGGTTCTCCGAGGCCGACTGACCGTTCACCTTGTTGTAGGAGCACATGATCGTCCACGGCAGGGAGGCGGTGACCACCCGTTCGAACGCAGGCAAATAGATCTCGCGGAGGGTTCGCTCGTCGACTTGGGCGTCCACCCGGAGCCGGTCGGTCTCCTGGTTGTTCGCGGCGTAGTGCTTCACCGAGGTGCCGACCCCGCGCGACTGGATGCCGTCGACGATGCCGACGGCGAGCTCACCAGCGAGGAACGGGTCCGCGGAGAAGTACTCGAAGTTCCGCCCGCACAGCGGCGACCGCTTCATGTTCACTCCCGGCCCGAGGATCACCGACAGGTTGCACGCCCGCGCCTCCTGCGCCAGCGCCTCCCCAACCCGACCCAGCAGGCCCGGGTTCCACGCCGACGCCACCGCCGAGGCGGTGGGGAAACACGTCGCCGGCACCGATCCGCCGATCCCGAGGTGGTCACTCTCCCCCGGTTGAGCACGCAGGCCGTGGGGGCCGTCGGACACCATGATCCTCGGGATGCCGAGACGTTCCACCGCCACGGTGTACCAGAACGACGAGCCGCTGGTCAGCGACGCCTTCTCCGCCACCGTCAGCTCGCCCAGCAGGTGGTCGATGTCGAGGGTCATGAGGGTCACTTCACTTTCTTGATCGGTCGGACGACTGCGGCGCCGTCAGCCCCGCGATCCCTGGTGTGCATCATCAAGGTGTGATTCTGGTTGGTGGCGCTACCGATCCCGAGCCAGGGGCACGACATCCGGGGAGACGGTCTGCGGCAGAGCCGTGGCCAGGTTGAACACGCCCAGGTCCTTGCCCGCGTCGTCGGGATGGGGCAGCACATCGAGCTGCCCGTCCCCATCCGGTCCGGCATCCTCGGGCCCGGCGGTCAGCCGGCCGTCCACCGATACCCCCATTCCGGAGTACTCCTCTGGGGTGACGTCCGGGTGATTATCGGCGGTCAGACGCACACCATCGAGCTGAACGACCCCACCGCACACGACCTGGCCGACCGACTGCCGCTGACCTCCCTGTTCGACGACTTCAACCAGGTCGAGAAGATCGGCCGGCTCGGGCGCGCGCTGACCACCGACGGTGTACCCCGCGGATCCGACCCCGAGGTCGACGAGATCGGCTACTACGCGCCCAGCCGCGACCTCGTCTTCCACTACGGCGATGTGGGCTACTTCAACGGCATCGTCCGCATCGGCCGATTCAATACCGGCATCGACCTCATCCGCGACCAACCGGACGGGTTCAGCGTCACCGTCGACCGAGCCTGACCAGCCGCAGACAGGAACCGGCATCCGCAGGCATTCCGAGACGTTCTGCCCCACCGCGCCCACGCCCTCAGCACCCGAAGCAACCCGGCAACCCTCGGACGCCCACGACCGTCGCGAAACCGGTGACCCTGGTTGTCGCCGTGGACCGTCACGGGTCAGCCCGCCGGTCGGGCCAGCACCGTGACGGCGACCATGAGGACGGCCAGCGTTCCGTAGGCGAGCTTGCGCGTCCTCCCGTGCGACGTGCGCAGGGCGAGTACCGCTTGCAGGGCGTAGTAGGCGGCGAAGGCGCGGGAAGCGACCGCGACGATGGTGAAGGTCGGGACCGTGGCCGCCAGGATCACCGCGGCGACTCCGCTGACCAGATAGGGCCGGGGCCCACGCATCCACCCCGAGAGCGTGCGGAGGTTGCCTTCTGCGGCGGCGGTGTCGGCGATGGCGGCACTGAGTTGGCTGAGGACGGCCGACAGGGCCAACGGCAGCGCCAACCACGGCGCCACCCGACCGGTGATGTCGAGCAGGGTGTCATCCGGCCCCGCGGCCGTGCCGAGACCCATTACGGGAGTGGCCACGGCCACGAACCCAAGATAGATCGAGGCGGCTACGAGCTGCGCGACCCGCGAGGCCCAGACCCGGGTCTCCGCGTCGAACTGGCCGCCGAGGTAGCGGACGGTCTCGAACCCCTGGACGGTGATGACGATCCCGCCCAGCACGAGAAGTACTTCGACCAGGCCGGTGTCGGGGACCGGCGGCAGCCGTAGCTCGTCACCGAGCAGGGCTCGCCCGTCGTGAACCGTGAGCGTGACACCCAAGACCGTGGTCAACGCCAGCACCGCGACGAGGCTGATCCGGTCCAGCCGGTCCAGACCGGCGAAGCCGCGCCGCACACCGATCACGACGATCAGGACCACCGTGGCACAGGCGATGATCCGTTCGCTCAGCTGCCCGTTGCCGCCGGTCGCGTACGCCACGACGTACTGCGCCATGATTCGCAGGTACAGCGCGACCGAGATCACGTAGGCAACCACGATCACCACGTCGGCCAACCGGTCGATCCGGCGGGTGATGTCATCCAGCTCCCCGGCCGCAGCCAATGGCTCGACCACCCGCACGCAATGACGGACGGCGGTACCGACCAGCCACGCGATCGCACACACCCCGACCGCACCGAGCACCGACCAGGGCCCGAGTGTGCGTTCCAGGACGGGGACGATGATCAGCAGACCCGAGCCGAGGATCGAGGCCAGCGGGGTCACGGTCGCGATCAGCACCCGACGACGCGCCGGCGACTTTCCGGACCCGGCCACCCGACATTTGACCACGGCTACCGGACCGCCCTGCCGCCACGTTGAGATTCACCTGATGATCGCCGCTGACCAGCCGACCACCGGGGAGTCACCGGAGACCGGCGTCTCCGGGTCGCGTCACCTCGGGGGGGCGGCCCGCGCGGCCGCGTGGGGGTTCGTCTTCTTGATCTTGCGGATCTTCGCGGTGTCGAACTACGACTGGTCCACCGCGTTCGCGGTGAGCACCACGCTGGGTCTCGACGACGGGCTCGCGCTGCTGTTCGGGTCGTTGATGGCCGGTCATCTGCTGACGGCGATCCTGCTGATCGCCGTCCTCCCGTTGCTGATCGCCGCGCGGGTGTGGGGTCCGCGCGGCCATCGGCCGGTGGCCACGCTGCTCGCCACCATTGGCTTGGTCACGCTCGGCGCAATCACGGTGAGCTTCGGCAGCTGGTGGTTGCCGCTGGCCACGCTCGTAGTCTTCGCTGCGATCGCGTTGATCCGGCGGCTGCCCGGGCAGAGTCCGATACGTCGCGCGTCGAGCCACGCCCTGGCTCGGGTCGGCTGGGTGGCCGGCGTGGCGGTGCTGGTGGTGGCGGCGTTCGTCTCGACGCCGTGGGT
>JBPCRP010000115.1:0-3008 GCA_050996715.1 Propionibacteriaceae bacterium | reverse complement strand
TGACCCATCTCGCGGCGGGAACGTGTTCTTGTCCTGAGCCGAGCTCTCGCCGGGCTTCTGCCCCGGACCGGCACTCGTGCCGGGAGCTGAACTCGCACCGCTGCCGGACCGTGACGCCGCCGCACTGGCGACCCGCGCGTACACGTCCTGGGCAGCGGCCTTGCCCTGGGGACCCTTGTCGTCCCGGTCGGCGTTACTCACTGTCGTCCTCCCTGGCCCCTGATTCAGGCGCTGACTCGCTGGCGCCGTCCACGCCATCGTCGGTACGGTCCGAACTCTCGACCTCACCGGACGGATCCGCCGGGGTCGGGCTCTCGGGTGAGGCCGCGGCGGTCTCCGTCGCTTCGGTGATCTCGGCGACGGCTGCGTTGGACTCCGGGTTGACGGCGATGACCACGACACTGTCGTTGTCCGCGACGCCGACGAACTTCACACCCATCGTGTCACGACCCTTGACCGCGACCTCGGAGACCGCGCTGCGCGTCACCTGCCCGCTGGCCTTGATGGCGATCACCTCGTCGTTTTCCGCCACCACGATCCCCCCGACCAACGACCCGCGTCCGTCGGAAAGTTTCATGGCCTTGATGCCGAGCCCGCCTCGACCTTGCTGTCGATACTCCGACACGGCGGTCCGCTTGGCAAAACCGCCGTCTGTGACGGTGAATACGTAGCGCTCGTTCTCGGCCAGGTCGGAAGCGATCACCGACATCGACAGCAGCTCGTCGTCGGTGCGGAACTTCATCCCCGTCACCCCGGAGGTCGCCCGTCCCATCGGCCGCAGCTGCTCTCCGTCGGCCCCGAACCGGATCGCCTGCCCCTTGCGGGAGACCAGCAGCACGTCGTCCTCGGGGTGGCACAGCTCGGCGCCGATCAGCTCGTCGTCGTCATCACGGAAGTTGACGGCGATGATGCCGGCCTGCCGCGGCGAGTCGTAGAGGTTCAGCTCGGTCTTCTTGACCAGTCCCCGCTTGGTGGCCAGCAGCAGGTACGGCGCCGCCTGGTAGTCGCGGACGGCGAGGACCTTGGCGATCTCCTCGTCCGGCAGGAACGACAACAGCCCCGCCACGTGCCCGCCCCGGGCGTCCCGGTTGGCCTCCGGCAGCAGCCAGACCTTGGTGCGGTAGACCCGACCCTTGGTGGTGAAGAACAGGATCCAGTGGTGATTGGTGGTGGCGAACAGCTGGTCGACCACGTCGTCGAGGCGGAGCGCCGCCCCCCGGACCCCCTTGCCGCCACGCTTCTGCACCCGGTACAGCTCGGTCGGGGTGCGCTTGGCGTAGCCGCCACGGGTGATCGTGACGACCACGTCGGCGTCGGGGATCAGGTCCTCGTTGGAGAGGTCGCCGTCGGCCGCGATGATCTCGGTCCGCCGCTCGTCGCCGTATTTGGCGACGATCTCGCCCAACTCGTCGCCGACGATGGACCGCTGGCGCCCGGGGGTGGCCAGGATGTTCTGCAGGTCGGCGATCTGGATCTCGTACTCGGCGAGGGTGTCGATGATCTTCTGCCGCTCCAGCGCGGCCAACCGGCGCAGCTGCATGTCGAGGATGGCCCCGGCCTGCACCTCGTCGATCTCGAGCAGCTCCATCAGCCCCGTCCGGGCCTCGTCGGTGCTCTGGCTGGCCCGGATCAGCGCGATCACGTCGTCGAGGGCGTCGAGCGCCTTGACCAGACCGCGGTAGATGTGAGCCTCACGCTGGGCCTTGTCGAGGCGGTACTGGGTGCGCCGCTGGATGACCTCGATCTGGTGGGCGACCCAATAGGAGATGAACTGGTCGAGCCGCAGCGTGCGCGGTACCTCGTCGACCAGCGCGAGCATGTTGCAGCCGAAGGTGTCCTGCAGCTGGGTGTGCTTGAAGAGGTTGTTGAGCACCACCCGCGGCTGGGCGTCGCGTCGGAGCACGATTTGCAGCTGCTGCCCGGTCCGTGCCGAGGTGTTGTCACGGATGTCGGAGATGCCGTTGAGCTTGCCGCCGTTGACCAGCTCGGCGATCTTGAGGGCGAGGTTGTCTGGGTTGACCATGTAGGGCAGCTCGGTGACCACGAGCATGGTGCGCCCGTTGCGGTCCTCCTCGATGTTCACCACCGCCCGCATCGTGACCGAGCCCCGGCCGGTGCGGTACGCGTCCTCGATCCCCTGCCGCCCGACGATCAGGGCACCGTTGGGGAAGTCAGGACCGTGCACCCGCTCCAACGCGGCCTCGAGCAGCTCCTCGCTGCTGGCCTGGGGGTGCTCCAGGCTCCATTGCACCGCGGCGGCGACCTCGCGCAGGTTGTGCGTAGGGATGTTGGTGGCCATCCCGACCGCGATCCCGGTCGAGCCGTTGACCAACAGGTTGGGGAACCGGGCCGGCAGCACGACCGGCTCGGACTCCTTGCCGTCGTAGTTCGGCTTGAAGTCGACGGTGTTCTCGGTGATGTCGCGGACCATCTCCATGGCCAGCGGCGCCATCTTGCACTCGGTGTACCGCATGGCCGCGGCGGGGTCGTTGCCCGGCGAACCGAAGTTGCCCTGACCGGCGACCAGCGGCGCCCGCATCACCCAGGGCTGCGCCAGCCGGACGAGGGTGTCGTAGATCGCCGAGTCCCCGTGCGGGTGGTACTGCCCCATCACCTCACCGACGACCCGAGCGCACTTGTTCCACCCGCGATCGGGCCGGTACCCGCCGTCGTACATCGCGTAGAGGATGCGCCGGTGCACCGGCTTCAGCCCGTCACGTACGTCGGGCAGCGCCCGCCCCACGATCACGCTCATGGCGTAATCGAGGTAGGACTTCTGGATCTCCTCCTGCAGGTCCACCGGCTCGCGCCGGTCGGTGATCGGACCTTCGGGTGGTGTCTCGCTCATTCCAGGCCTTCCTTAGAGAACAGCGGTGGAGCTGCGGCGCAACGCGCACGAAGTGCACACAGACAATGAGCACGAGGTTGTCGGGGGGAGGGCGGGCGGAGGGCCGTGGACGGGATTTGGGGGGGCGCCCAAACCCTCGAAGGCGTGGAGGGTTGGGCCA
>JBPCRP010000051.1:0-6435 GCA_050996715.1 Propionibacteriaceae bacterium | reverse complement strand
AGGGTCGGACCTCAACAACAGAAGAGCCCGCCCCCGCGGGGGGGTCCCTGTTTGCGGCCCCCCCCCACACCGGCCCGTGGCGTGACCTCGGGGCGTTCGTGGTCACGCCACGACTCGGCGAGCTGGTCGTGTCAGCCGACGGCGCCACGCTGCTGGTGGGCGTCGCCGGTCCCGACTCGACGACGACCGGTTACATCACGTCGTGGTGGCGGGTCGACGGTGGGGGGTCTGCGCCGGCACGGCGATGGACTCGCTCGGTCGCCGGGGAGTCGACCGCGACCTTCGCCGCCCAGGGAGACCTGCTCTTCACCTCCAAGCGACCGGTGCCACCCGGGCCGGCCGACGCCGATGGCGAGGGCGGACACGACGACGACACCGCCGTGCTGTGGTGCCTGCCGGCCGGCGGAGGAGAGGCCTACGCGCTCGCTCGACGGGTAGGCGGCTGGACGGGCCTGACCGCCGCGCGCCGGGCCGGCACCGTGCTGCTCACCGGCGACGCCCAGGTCAGCAGCGCCGACGAGCTACAGCACGCCGAGCTGACCGCACTCCGGCGGCGACGCAAGATCAGCGCGATCCTGCACGAGGTCTACCCCGTTCGCTACTGGGACCACGACCTCGGCGGCACCGACGTCCGGGTGCTCGGTGTCGACCTCGACCGGGAGCCGGGCGCCCGCGACCACGCACCGGCTGCCGACGACCTGCGCGACCTGACCCCCGCCCGAGGGTGCCCGACCGGGTCGGTCCGTGGCCTCAGCGACGACGGCACCGTCGCGGTGCTCGACTGGTCCGAGCCCGGGAACGCGGGTGCGCGCCGCGACGTGGTGGTGACGCTCGACACCAGAACTGGGACAGCCCAGGTGCTGGCCCGCGACGCGGTCGACGACTTCCACGACGGCGTGCTGTCCCCGGACGGCCGGCTGCTGGCCTGTGTCCGCGAGACGGCGTCGACCCCGACCCGCAGCGTCGACCGGCAGCTGTGGTTGGTCGACCGGCGTGACGGGTCGTCCCGACGGCTCGCGGCCGACTGGGACGCCTGGGCGACCCCCCGCGCGTTCTCCCCGGACGGCTCGACGCTGTTCGTCTCGGTCGACGAGCAGGGCCACGGCCCGCTCTATCGCCTCGATCTGTCCAGCGGCGAACGCCGACGGCTGACCGAGGACGGCACGATCGGCTCGGTGGTGCTCGCGCCCGACGGCAGCACGCTCTATGCGGTCCGCTCCTCCTCCGTCGACCCCGGGACCGTGATCGCGGTCGACACCACCACGGGCGCACTGCGAGAGCTGCCGGGTCCGGTCGACTACCCAGCCCTGCCCGGCCGGCGTACGGAGGTGGTGGCGCGGGCTGCCGACGGCACGCCCGTACGAGGGTGGTTGCTGCTGCCTTCCGACGCCTCGCCCGAGCATCCCGCGCCGCTCGCACTGTGGATCCACGGTGGCCCACTCGGCTCCTGGAACGCGTGGTCGTGGCGCTGGTGCCCGTGGCTGCTGGTGTCGCGCGGCTACGCGGTGCTGTTGGCCGATCCTGCCCTGTCCACCGGCTACGGGATCGACTTCGTCCGGCGGGGTTGGGGTCGCTGGGGTGCCGAGCCCTACACCGACCTGATGTCGATCACCGACCTGGTGGAGCAGCGGTCCGACATCGACGCCGGACGCACGGTCGCCATGGGTGGTTCCTTCGGGGGCTATCTGGCCAACTGGATCGCCGGCCACACCGACCGCTTCCGGGCGATCGTCAGCCACGCCAGCCTGTGGAACCTCGAGACGTTCGTGCCGACCACCGACGCCGCCTGGTACTGGGCCCGCGAGCTGAGCCCCGAGATGCGGGCGGCCTACTCGCCGCACCACTTCGCCGACCAGATCCGCACCCCGATGCTGGTGGTGCACGGCGACAAGGACTACCGGGTGCCGATCTCTGAGGGACTTGCCCTCTGGTGGTCGTTGGTCTCCCGTTTCGACGGCCCCGGCGCGGAGCTCCCGCACAAGTTCCTCTACTTTCCCGACGAGAACCACTGGGTCCAGAGCCCCCAACACGTGGAGCTCTGGTACGAGACGGTCCTGGCCTTTCTGGACGCCCACGTGGGCAGCGGGAATTTCTCTCGTCCGGCGGCGTTGTAGCGACACGTTCGGGTACGACACCTCTGACGCCGAGCGCACCAGGCCCCTGCCGAGACGGCAGAGTTGCGCGTCAGCCCACAACCCTTCCCCGGTGTGATATGCATGCGCACGGACTTCGGCGCCGCGAGCACCGGAGCCACCGCGAGAGCCGGCCGCAAGGCCTAGAAGAGAGAAGAAGATGGCGACCGACTACGACGCCCCCCGCAAGACCGACGAAGAGATCAGCGAAGACAGCATCGAAGAGCTGAAGACGCGTCGCAACGACAAGAACTCCGGCAAGGTCGACGAGGACGAGGCCGAAGCTGCCGAGGCGTTCGAGCTCCCCGGAGCCGACCTGTCCCACGAAGAGCTCACCGTGCGGGTGCTGCCGCGCCAGTCCGACGAGTTCACCTGCGCCGGCTGTTTCCTGGTGCGCCACCGCAGCCAGCTGGCCGAGGAGAAGAACGGCCAGACCTACTGCTACGACTGCGCCGGCTGACGCTCGATTCGGTCAGTCCCGGTTCGGTCCCCGGTGCATGACTCCCCCGTTCCCGACTCCGCCGCCCGCCACCGCATCCCGTCGTCCCCGTTCCTCACCGACGAGGCCACCTCGCGTTCTCGCCCGCAGGTACGTTGTCTCGGTGCCGACCCCACCTGAGTTCGACACCACCTATCGGGAACGGCTGTTCGTGCCGCTGGGGTGGTGGGTCCTCGGCATGCTCTTCTGCCTGTCGCTGGGACTGGCGGCCGGGTGGTACCTCGGCCTGGTGCCGGGTCTGGTGGGAGTGGTGGTCCCGATGGCGGGGCTGACCGTCTTGTTCCTCGCCTACGGCGGGGCGGTGGTCGCGGTCGGAGACGGCCGGTTCGCTGCGGGTCGGGCCCAGATCGAGCTGCGCTGGATCGGGACGGTCAAGGCCCTGACCCCAGCAGAGACGCGGGACCGACGAGGACCACAGGCCGACACCCGCGCGTACCTGCTGCTCCGTCCCTATCTCCCCGCGGCCGTCGAGGTGACGCTCGACGACCCGGCCGATCCTGCGCCGTACTGGTTGGTGAGCACCCGCCGTCCGCGTCGACTGGCCGGCCACCTGGACGCCGCCTTGGTAGCCTCCGGCTCGAGCGAGCCGGGGCCGGTAGGGTCAGGCGAGTGACCGAGCAGCCGCAGACCCCAGGGTCGACTGCGACCGTGGACGGGTCGTCGACCGCGGTCGACGTCGACGGGGCTGACGTCGAGGTGCCGGTGGCGCTGCAGCAACTCGACCCCGACCTTCCGGTGCCGTCCTACGCTCACGCCGGTGACGCCGGCGCGGACCTCCGGGCCACGGCCGACGTAACCCTCGCCCCCGGAGCCCGCGCGCTCGTCGGCACCGGGGTCGCAATCGCGTTGCCACGCGGCTACGCCGGATTCGTCCACCCGCGCTCCGGGCTCGCCGCCCGACACGGGATCAGCATCCTCAACGCTCCCGGGACCCTCGACGCGGACTACCGGGGCGAGATCTTGGTCTGTGTGATCAACCTCGATCCCCGGACGTCGGTGTCCATCAGCCGCGGTGACCGGATCGCCCAGCTCGTCGTCCAACCGGTGAGCCGGGCCCGGTTCGTGCCGGTGACCGAGCTCCCGACGACCGTTCGAGGCACCGATGGGCACGGGTCCACCGGTGGCATCCGACACCACCCGGTGCACGACCTCCCCACCACCACCCCTCGTCACAGTCAGGAGCTGTCCGGATGATCTTTCGCTCGCGCCGCAAGCGGGAAGCCGAGGTCGACACCGAGCTCGTCGAGACCGGCAAGGCCGCCGAGGTCGACCGGGCCGAGGTGGACCTGGATGCCGCGGACGTCGACCCGGACGTCGACCCGGACGTCGACCCGGACGCCGCAGACGTCGACGCGGACTCCCTATCGGCCGACGTGACCGACGACGACGAGGACTCGGCCGACCACCCGAGGGTCGGCTTGACGGCGGAGGACTGCGCCGAACTCGACCAGCAGGAGTGGCGCGAGGACGGGCCCTGGGACATCAGCGAGGTGCCGGACGTCACCGACGACACCGACGGACCACGAATTGATCTCGGCAGCGTGGTGGTCACCGGACACGAGGGCATGGAGCTCCGTCTGCAAGTTGACGAGGAAAGCCAGCAGATCGTCTCAGCCATGATGATCAGCGGCGAGTCCGCGCTCGAGGTCGGCGCCTTCGCGGCCCCCCGCAGTGGGGGCATGTGGCCTGAACTCCGGGCCGAGATGATGGCGGCGGCGACCGAGGGGGGCGGCTCGGCGGCCGAGGCGGTCGGGCCCTTCGGGGTCGAGCTGCGCCGGCTCGTACCGGTTCGCACCCCCGACGGTGACGAGGGCTATCAGCCGTCCCGGATGTGGATGGCCGAAGGACCGCGGTGGATGCTGCGCGGGGTGGTCTACGGGGTCGCCGCGCTCGAGGACGGCGTCGACGGCCCGGTCGCTGCGCTGCTCGCCGCGTTCCGCCAGATCGTGGTGCGCCGTGACGCCGAGGCGATGGCTCCCGGTGACCTGTTGCCGCTCTCGTTGCCCCAGGGTTTGACGGCCGAGGAGAGTACGCTTGAGGATTACGATGACTGAGCACTCGGTGTTCGGTCTCGGGCCCAGCTAGCTCAGGAGTGACGATGGGGCAGGTGCGCAAGGTCGCGAAAGAGAAGGGTGGCCTCCGAGCCGCGCTCAGAAAGTTTGCCTCCTCGGACTCCGAGCTGGAGTCCGCAGAGCTCCAGGCGACCGTTCGTCAGCACGGCTCGATGCCGATCAAGACCTGCACCGACCGCCAGCAGGTCCACCTCGTCGGGACCATCTGCACGGTGACCATCCACCCCCGCTGCGGCAGCCCCGCCCTCGAAGCCGAGCTCCGCGATGGCTCCGGCACGGTGACTCTCGTCTGGCTGGGTCGTCGGCGCATCCCCGGTATCGATCCCGGCCGTTCCATCTCCATCGAGGGCCGGATCAGTTGTCACGAAGGTCGCCGGATGATCTACAACCCCCGCTACGAGCTGCTTTCGGCTCCCGCCGCCTGACCCTCCTCGGTCCGCCCTGCCCCAGGTGTGCGACGTGGAAGGGGCGGGTCCGGTGACCGATCCGCCGTCGGGTCGACCGGGAGGTCAGAGAGCGCCGAGCGGGGTGTCGGTCGACACGACGACTTTCGGGGTGCTCCCGCGCGGGGAGAGCATGTCGGCCAGCTCGCGTTCGAAGTCCTGGGCCGTCACGAACAGCAGCTCGTCCCCGGACTCCAGAGCTCCGTCCCGGTCGGGAGCCTGGCTGTGACCGTCTCGGATCAGGGCGACCAGCACCACGTCGCCGGGCCACGCCAGGTCGCCGATCCGCTTGCCAACGCACGGTGACTCCTCGGGCAGCGTCATCTCCACCAGGTTGGCCTCCCCCGAGCGGAAGGTCAGCAGCCGGACGAGGTCACCCACAGTCACGGCCTCTTCCACCAACGCGCTCATCAGCCGCGGCGTGGACACGGCAACGTCGACGCCCCAGTCGGCGTTGAACAGCCACTCGTTCTTGGGGTGGTTGACCCGTCCGACCGTGCGGGGGACCCCGAACTCGGTCTTGGCCAGCAGCGACATCACCAGGTTGGCCTTGTCGTCACCGGTCGCAGCGATGGCCACGTCGCAGGTGTCGATTCTGGCCTCCTCGAGGGAGGAGAGCTCGCAGGCGTCGGCCAGCAGCCACTCGGCCTCCGGCAGGCTGTCTGACTTGATCGCGCGCGGGTCACGGTCCACCAACAGGATCTCGTGACCGTTCTCGATCAGCTCGGCCGCGATGGAGCGTCCGACGTTGCCCGCTCCGGCGATCAGGACCCGCACGTAGGCCTCCTCGGTTGTTGCGCTGGCTGACGTCTCATGATCGCGCCCTCGTGGACCCGAGCACTCACTCGGGCGGGGGGGCCGAGCCCAAGATGGTCTCCACCTCCGCCAGCCGGGCGTCCTCGACCGCGGCGTACAGCAGGTCACCGTCCTGGAAGACGGTGGTCGTCTTCGGCACTATCCCCGAACCGAGCCGGAAGACGAAGGGCACCCGACAGCGGGCGACGGACTCGATCCGGCTGACCGTGGTCCCGACCCAGGAACGGTCGACGTGCACCTCCATCAGCCGTACGGTGCCGGACGGGTCGCGCCACTGCGGCTCGGACCCGGCAGGCAGCAGCCGGCGGAGCACCTGGTCGGCGGTCCAGCGCACGGTGGCGACCGTGGGGATGCCCAGCCGCTCGTAGACCTCGGCGCGGCCCGGGTCGTAGATCCGGGCCACCACGTTGTGGACCTCGAACATCTCGCGGACAACCCGCGCCGCCAGGGCATTCGAGTTGTCACCGCTGGAG
>JBPCRP010000047.1:0-29329 GCA_050996715.1 Propionibacteriaceae bacterium | reverse complement strand
AGATCCGCCGAGCCTGTTGACACGTTCCACTGCGAGCCCTTAATGTTTGGAAAACGCTTTCACGTTCGAGGACGAAGGGAAAGATTGTGGCGATTTCACGGAGGCAGTTCCTGGTCGGCGGCGGGGTCGCGGCGGCCGCCGGGGCGTTCGGGCTCAGCGCATGCGGCTCCAACTCGAGCGCCGTCAGCGCGGACGGATCGGCCGACCTGCAGTTCACCTGGTGGGGCAACCCGGTACGTAACAAGAACACCACCGACGCGATTGACGCGTACACCGCGGCAAACCCCAAGGTGAAGATCGCCGCGCAGCCGGGCGAGTGGGCGAGCTACTGGGACAAGCTGGCCACCCAGACGGCGGGCAACACCTCACCCGACATCATCCAGATGGACATGAACTACATCAGCGAGTACGGCTCTCGAAACGCCCTGCTCGACCTGGAGAAGTACGGCGCCGACGTCTCCAAGTTCGCCCCGGGCACGGTCGACTCCGGCCGGATCGACGGCAAGCTGGTGGGAATCAACGCCGGGATCAACACCCCGACCATCCTGGCCAATCCGAAGGTCTTCGAGAAGGCCAAGATCGACCTCCCCGACGACACCACCTGGACCTGGGAGTCGATGAAGGAACTCTCGGCCGAACTGACCGCGAAGGCGGGCAGCGGCATCGTCGGGATGACCTCGCCGTTTAACGACGCGCTGTTCAGCGCCTTCCTGCGGCAGCACGGCAAGCAGCTGTTCACCGCCACCGGTCTCGGCTTCGAGGCGGCCGACGTGGTGCCGTGGATGGAGCTGATGAAGTCCTACGAGCAGGCCAAAGCGATCCCGTCCGCCGCCCAGATCACCGAGGAGGCGAGCAAGTCGCTCGACCAGGGAATGCTGGCCACCGGTAAGGCCGGGATGAGCATGTTCTGGTCCAACCAGGTCGAGGCGGTGAACGAGGCCTCCGGGGGCGACATGACCATCCTGCGCTTCCCCAGCATGACCGGAAAGGCCACCGACCGGAAGGCCTGGTACAAGGCCTCGATGCTCTGGTCGGCCTCCAGCCGCAGCAAGGACCCCGAGGCCGCGGTGGCCGTGATCAACTGGTGGGTCAACTCGCAGAAGTGCGCGGACATCTGCCTGGCCGAGCGCGGGATGCCGCCCAACACCGAGATCAAGGCCTATGTATTGCCCAAGCTCTCCAAGACCCAGCAGGCGGTGGCCAAGTTCCTCGACGACATCCAGCCCGAGCTCGGCGACACCCCCCCGGCCCCACTGCCGGGTGGCGGCAACACCCTGGCCGACGTGCTGGTGCGGCACCAGACCGACGTGCTCTTCGGTCGGGCCAGTGCCAGTGACGCTGCCACGCAGTTCACCGACGAGCTCAAGTCCAACCTGACGGTGTAGCGATGAGTGCGATCACCGAGCTCTCGAGCATCAAGCGGGTCAAGGCCCGCACTCCTGAGGAGAGGGAGTTCCAGCGCAAGGAGGCCGGCCGAGACAACAAGACCGGTTACCTGTTCCTGGCCCCCTGGCTGATCGGCCTGGTGGTGATCACGGTCGGTCCGATGCTCGCCTCGCTCTACCTGTCGTTCACCGACTACAGCCTGATCCAGGCCCCGCACTGGGCTGGCTTGGACAACTACGCCCGGATGCTCAGCGACGCCCGGTTGCACAACTCGTTGAAGGTCACCTTCATCTACGTGTTCGTGTCGGTCCCGCTGCAGCTGATCTTGGCGCTGGCCATCGCGGTGCTGCTCGACAAGGGGATGCGCGGGCTGCCGTTCTACCGTTCGGTGTTCTACCTGCCCTCGATGCTCGGAGGTTCGGTGGCCATCGCCGTACTGTGGCGACAGATCTTCGGTACCGGTGGGCTGGTCAACCAGGTATTGGCGTTGTTGGGGTCCACCGCCAACGTGGGCTGGATCTCCAACCCGAAGTACGCGCTGGGGACGATCATCCTGCTGCACGTGTGGACCTTCGGGTCACCGATGGTGATCTTCCTGGCGGGGCTCCGACAGATCCCGGGGATGTACTACGAGGCGGCCGCGGTGGACGGGGCATCCCGCCGGACGCGGTTCTTCCAGATCACCCTGCCGCTGCTGTCCCCGATCATCTTCTTCAACCTGGTGCTGCAGATCATCGGTGCCTTCCAGTCGTTCACCCAGGCCTTCGTGGTGTCGAACGGAACGGGCGGTCCGGCGGACTCGACGATGTTCTACACGTTGTACCTCTACCAACGCGGGTTCGGTCAGTTCCAGATGGGTTACGCGTCCGCGATGGCCTGGCTGCTGGTGGTGATCGTCGGGTTGTTCACCGCCGTCAACTTCTTCTTCTCGAAGTATTGGGTGTTCTACGATGACTGATCTCCAGACGCGGCCCGAAACCGCCGCCCAGAAAGTTCTGTCGCGGACCGGTGGTGCGGCACACCGGCGACACGTCCGCCGGTCGCGGGTGCAGTCGACCTTCAAGCACCTAGCGTTGCTCGCGGTCAGCCTGCTGATGGTCTACCCGCTGCTGTGGATGCTGGTCAGCTCGTTCCGACCGACCGACGTGATCTTCCGCAACCCTGGCCTGTGGCTGAACCACCTGGTCACCGACAACTACTCGACCGGGTGGACGGCGCTGGCGAACCCGTTCGGTCACTACATGCTGAACTCGGCGGTGGTGGTGATCGGGGCGATCGTCGGAAACCTGCTCTCGTGCTCGCTGGCCGCCTACGCCTTCGCCCGGCTGCGGTTCCGGCTGAAGACGCTGTGGTTCTCGATCATGCTGGTCACCATCATGCTGCCGATCCACGTGGTCGTCGTGCCCCAGTACATCCTGTTCAACAAGCTGGGCTGGGTGAACACCTTCATCCCGCTGATCCTGCCGAAGTTCCTGGCCACCGACGCGTTCTTCGTCTTCTTGATGGTCCAGTTCATCCGGGGTGTCCCGCGCGAGCTGGACGAGGCGGCGACGATCGACGGTTGCGGGCACTGGGGGATCTTCACCCGGGTGATGATCCCGCTGATGGGCCCGGCGCTGGCCACCACCGCGATTTTCACCTTCATCTGGACCTGGAGCGACTTCTTCACCCCGCTGATCTACCTGACCAGCCCGGACAAGTACACCGTGCCCGTCGCGCTCCGGTCGTTCCTGGATGCCACCAGTGGCAGTAACTGGGGAGCGATGTTCGCGATGTCGATCGTCTCCCTGGTGCCGATCTTCCTGGCCTTCCTGTTCGGCCAGCGGTTCCTGGTCAAGGGCATCGCCACCACCGGCGGCAAGTGACCGCTGCACCACTTCTGTCCGCACGTCCATCGTTAGAAAGGCGACATCTCCTGTGAGCACCCAACGACGACGTTACGTCGTGGTCGGTACCGGCCACCGTGTCCGGATGTACCTCGACGCCATCGTCGGCGACCACCGCGAGCAGGCCGAGTTGGTCGGATTGGTCGAACCCAACCCAGGCCGGCTGGCGGCCCACCTGACCAAGCTCGCGGACGCCGGGCTGGACGTCGAACGGATCGTCACGGGTGGCCCGGACGAGCTGGAGCGGGTGATCACCGAGACCGCAGCGGACCGGGTGATCATCACGTCTCCGGACTACACGCACGCCGGGTTAATCGTTCGGTCCCTCGAGGCGGGGACCGACGTCGTGGTGGAGAAGCCGATCACCATCGACCCCGCGAGCACCCGCGCGATCGCCGCGGCGGTGGAGCGGACGGGCCGCCAGGTGGTGGTCACCCACAACTACCGCTACTCCCCTCGCAACTCCGGGCTGAAGGAGCTGATCAAGAACGGCAGCATCGGCGCCCCGCTGTCGGTCACCTTCGAATGGGTGCTTGACACCGCGCACGGCGCCGACTACTTCCGCCGTTGGCACCGGGACAAGGCCAACTCGGGTGGGTTGCTGGTCCACAAGGCCTCGCACCACTTCGACCTGATCAACTGGCTGCTGAGCGACGAGCCGACCCAGGTCTACGCGCGCGGCGGGGTCCGCTTCTACGGCGCCGAGAACGCGGCGGACCGGGGACTGCCGGACCGTGCCGACCGCGGCACCCACGACGGCCCGCACAGCCCGTGGGAGCTGGACCTGCGCGAAGATCCCTGGCTGGCCGCCCTCTACCTCGACAACGAGTCCTACGACGGTTACCGCCGCGACCAGGACGTCTTCGGTCCCGGTGTCACCACCGAGGACAACCTGGCGGTGATCGTCGACTACCGCTCCGGGGCCACCCTCAGCTACGCGCTCAACGCCCACGCGCCGTGGGAGGGGTACCGGATCTACGTCAACGGCACCGAGGGTCGCGCCGAGCTCGAGGTGATCGAGCGCGCGGCCGTGCTGACCGACGCCGACGGCAGGCTCGTGTTGGACCCGAGCGCCCAACCGGAGTCCCAGGTCCGTACCGGCGGGGAGCGGCTGACCCTGCAACGACACTGGGAAGCGGCGCAGGACATCAAGATCGCCGACGGCGAGGGCGGGCACGGTGGCGGTGACGCGCTGCTGCTGGCCGACGTGTTCGTCGGGCCGGGCGAGGACTGGTTGGAACGACCGTCGAACTGGGTGGACGGCATTCGCTCGATCTCGGTGGGGATGGCCGGGAACGAGTCGCTGCGGACGGGGCTCCCGGTCAAGGTCGCCGACCTCGACCTGGGTGTGGATCTCCGTCGCTGACGGCCGCCGATGATCGTGGTTCCCGCTGCGGCCCGAAACGCCGGCTCAGTCGGCACCGACCAGGAAGGTCTCGGCCTCCTGCTGCATGGCGGCGTCGTACACGTGGCCGCCGGGGTGGAACGTTCCCCGGTAGGTCCCCGTCTCTTGGTGCAGGGTGGTGAGCCGGGCGTGGGCGGCCCGCATGCCGTCGAGGGGAAAGAGGGGGTCGTCGAGACGGAACTGCACCAGAAACCGCGCCCGAGCGGTCGCGGTCAGGTCGGGCCAGTCGGCGAACGGCCACAGTCCGGGGACGTGCAGCAGCCAGGAGTGTCGGTCGAGGTAGTCGGGGACCAGGGAGGCGAAGGTCGCCATCATGCAGCTCACCACGGCCGCCGTCACCCGGTGGTCGAGCGCCGCGAGCAGCAGGCTCCGACCCCCGCCGCCGGAGAAGCCGAACGTCGCGAGCCGCGTGCTGTCGACGTCGGAGCGACCCGCGAGCACGTCGAGGGCCACCAGGTCGTCCGACATCACGGCCCCCGCGAACGTCTGGCCGAGCACACCGGCGGCCTTGGCCAAGGTGTCCTCGTGCAGGCTCGAGACCACGTCGAACCGGTCGTCGGCGTCCGGCACCATCCCCTGCTCTCGCCACCACGCCTCGTACGTCTGCAGCTGGGCCTCGATCCGTGGGCCCGGACGGCTCAGGTCGAAGCGGCGACTCCCCCAAGAAAATGTGTCGTGGACCAGGACCGCGACGCCCCGGCGGGCCAGCTCGTTGGCCGGCGCGCGACCGTCGTACCACCCCCGGCGCAGCGCGGAAGCGCGCGCCCGTGAGTCCGTGCCGCAGTCGACCAGCTGCTCGCCGCCGACCGAGCGCACCCCACCGTGGCAGTGCAGCCCCAGCGCGCCAGGAAGCTGACCCGTCTCGCCGGCCGGTCGGAGCAACCAGGCGGCGGTCGGCGGTCCGTAGCCCACCGACCAGCGCAGCCGCTGCACCTGAACTCCGTCGACGGTGGAGCACGCTTCGTCCTGCGCCGTCGGGGTGGTGGGGGGAGCGACCACGCCCAGCAGCCGTCCCAGAGCGGTCGAGTGATCGTCGGGCCCGACGAACGGCGGTGCGCTGCGGACGGCCGCCGGCCATGTCTCGTATCCCGCCAGGGGGTTCGCCACCTGCTGTGATCCGCGGTCGCTGCTCACCCGAGCGAACCTACCGTGATCACGCCTCCTCCTTGTCCCGCTCCGTCTCGTCGCCGACCCCGAGGAAACCCACCGCCATGCCGACCCACCGCACCCTCCGATGAGCAGCTCGTCGCACCGTCCGGCGCGCCTGGTCCTGGTCGGAGTGGCCGGCTACGGCCGCGTGCACGCCGCCCGGATCGCCACGCTCCAGACCCAGCGCCGCGTCGTGTTGGTGGCCGCTGTCGATCCCGTGCAGGCCGACCCGCCGCCGGAGATCGCCAACACCCCGATCTTCACCGACCTCGCCGACGCCCTTGCCGTCGTCGGTGCGGTGGACGTGGTGATCATCGCCGCTCCGATCCCTGCGCACGCGGGGCTGGCGGAGCTCGCGTTGCTGGCCGGAGCCGACGTGCTGCTGGAGAAGCCTCCCGTCGCGTCGTTCGCGGACTTCACCCGACTGCTCGAGATCGAACGCCGGACGGGACGCGTCGTCCAGGTCGGGTTCCAGAGCCTCGGCTCGCACGGGCTGGGCGCGTTGCACGACGACACCGTGGGAGTCGGCGAGATCGTCAAGGTCACGGCGACGGCGGCCTGGTCACGGACGGCCGGCTACTGGGCCCGCTCGCCCTGGGCCGGCCGCCGACACCTCGGCGAGCTACCGGTCGTCGACGGCGTGGTCACCAACCCGCTGGCCCACGCGACTGCGACCGCGCTGGCCGTGGTCGGCTGTCGAACCGCCGACGACGTGGTTCTCGTAGACGCCGACCTCTACCGGGCGAACCCGATCGACGGTGACGACACCTCCGTCGTCCGGATCCGCACCGCCACCGGGCACACGGTGACCTGCGCCTACACCCTGTGCGCGCAGACGCAGGCGGATCCCGTCGTGCGGGTCGAGGGCACCCGGGGCAGGGTCGACTTCGCCTACACCGTCGACCGGCTGATGATCACCAGCGCGGGACAGCGGCGCGAGGTCGCCGTCGGTCGTGACGACCTGCTGGAGAACCTGCTGGCCTTCCGCCGCAGTGAGGTCCCGCTGCTCGTCCCGCTGGCGAGCACTGGGGCGTTCATGCGGGTGCTCGACGCGGTCGCGCGGGCCGAGGAGCCGGTCCGGGTGGACCCGCGCGCGATCACCTGGTCGGGCGACGGGGCTGACCGCCGACCCGTGATCGGCGGGATCGAGCAGGCGCTGGCCCGGGCATCCGAGACGGGTCGGACGTTCTCCGAGCTGGGTCTGGACTGGACCCACGCCACTCGCGACACGGTGACGGCCCGCGGACGGATCGACGACGTCGAGGTGCTCGAGTACCGCGACGGGGCCGGCACCATCGCGACCTCGACGCCCCGGCCGTACCTGCACCCCGTGTGCACCCGCGGTGGCGTCGTGGTCTCGGGCACTCACCCGGCCGACCACGACTGGCACACCGGCATCGGACTGGCGATCCCCGACGTGAACGGCACCAACTTCTGGGGCGGCGGCACCTACGTCCACGGTCGCGGGTACGCCCTGGCCCCCGACCACGGGGTGGTCCGGGGTGGGCCCGTGCACGACACGGTCGACGGCCTCCGCCAGCGGCTCGACTGGATCGGCGTGGACGGCCGGCTCGAGCTCGTCGAGGAACGACGCATCGCCTGGCGGGCCCTGGGTCCGGACAGGTGGCGACTGACCTTTGCCACCTCCCTGGGTAGCGACCATCGGGTCGTTCTCGGGTCGCCGGGGAGCAAAGGCCGCGTGGGTGGCGGCTACGGCGGCTTCTTCTGGCGCTTCCCGCGCTGCGCGGACGTCGACGTGCTCACCTCGACCGCCCGCGGCGAGGAGGCCGTGCACGGGTCGGTGGCACCGTGGGTGGCCTGGTCGGCGGACTTCGGAGCCGGACCCGGGGTGAGCGGTCCCGCCACGGTCGTGGTGGCCTCACCCGACGTCGTCGAGCACGCCGAGCCCTGGTTCGTCCGGGTGGAGGGGTACGCAGGCCTCGGGTCGGCACTGGCCTGGGACCGGCCGCTCGTGCTGGCGGCAGGCGACTCCGTGCCGCGGACCTTCGAGGTCCTGGTGATCGACGGTCGCCTCGACGCCGCCGGAATCGCGACGGCGGTGGCAGAGCTGGCCCTGCCCTGACGGCGGCGATCGACCCGGCGGTGCGCCGAGCAGTCAGCATCTCCCGGCTCTGGTCGGCGTGTCGGCAAGGAAGTGACTGGTCACCGGCTCAGGGCCGGACGAGGTGGGGCGTGCTCTCGCGCAGCACCGGAACGCCGTCGATCGCGATCCGATCATCGTTCCCGGTGTCCGCGTCGAGAGCGAGCTCGACCGCGTAACGGCCGATCAGGACCAGCGGAAGCGACACCGTGGTCAGGGCCGGGGTGATGTCCCGCAGACTGGAGATGTCGTCGAAGCCGGCGACGGCGACGTCCTCGGGCAGCCGGACGCCGGCACTGCGCAGATAAGCCATCGCCCCCACGGCCATGATGTCGTTGACCGCGAAGACCACCTCGATCTGGGCAAGGCCACGACGCAGCAACTCGGCCGCCCCGAGGAAACCACCGTCCCGGGTGAAGTCGCCGGCCACCAGCCAGCGGCTGTCGATCGGGTGACCGTGGTCAGCGAACGCAGCCGCGAATCCCTCGGCCCGCTCGCGCGCGGTGATCAGATCGGCCGGCCCGGTCAGGATCGCCGCCGACCGGTAGCCGTGGGCGATCAGCTGCTCGGCCAGGGCAGCGGCGCCCTCGCGGTTGCGGATGTCGACCGTGCGGAACGGCAGCCGGGGCTGCGAGATCATGGTCACCCGTCCCCCACTCCGCTCGAAGGCGGTCAGCTCGTCGGTGAGCTCGTCGTCCACCGTGCCGGTCGACCAGCGGGACCCGACCAGGATGATGCTGCGCGGCCGCTGCCCGCGGAGCACCCGGACCAGAGCCAGCTCCCGGCCGAGACGCCGCTCGGTGGAGCCGATGGTGACGATGAGGCCACGCTCCTCAGCGGCCCTCATGACCCCCGCGGCGATGGTGGAGAAGTAGGGGTCCGAGATGTCCGCGACGACCAGGGCGACGGCGGACGTACCCCCTTTGGCCACCGCCTGGGCTGCCAGGTTCGGTGAGTAGTCCAGCGCGCGGGCCGCAGCCAGCACCCGGTCCCGATAGGCCGGGTTGACCTTGCGGGCGCTGCCGTTGAGAGCCCGCGAGGCGGTGGCCAATGACACGCCGGCGGCGCGGGCCACCTCCTCGAGGGTGGCGGCGCCCGAAGCACGCACGCTGGTCATGGTCTCCACCTCACTCACCGCGACAGACTCGCTACGGAATGCGTTCTCCCAGTATCCTATCCTGACCACCTTTCCGCGCGCCAGGAAGGTTGACACGTTCAAGGCCGCGCACCTAGGCTGCGTTGGGAAAGCCCTTGCCGAGAATGGAGAACAAGCGTGCCCCCGTCGAGGTCTAGCTCACCCACCGTGCTCAAGATCGCCCTGAACGGGGTGACGGGACGGATGGGGTACCGCCAGCACCTGGTGCGTTCCATCCTGCCCATCCGCGACCAGGGTGGCATCACCCTCGCCGACGGCCGCCGGGTCCAGATCGAGCCGATCCTGGTCGGCCGCAGCGAGGCCAAGATCGTCGAGCTGGCTCAGCGTCACAAGGTCGAGCTGTGGAGCACCGACCTCGACGCCGTGCTGCACGACCCGAGTGTGGACGTGGTCTTCGACGCGTCGATGACGAACCTGCGCGCGGCAACCCTGCGCACCGCCATCGCGGCCGGTAAGCACATCTTCACTGAGAAGCCCACGGCCGAGACCCTCGACGAGGCGGTCGAGCTGGCCCGGCTCGCCCGCGACGCGGGCATCACCGCGGGGGTCGTCCACGACAAGCTCTACCTGCCGGGCCTGGTGAAACTCCGTCGGCTCGTCGACGAAGGCTTCTTCGGCCGCATCCTCTCCCTGCGGGGCGAGTTCGGCTACTGGGTCTTCGAGGGCGACGGCCAGTCCGCCCAGCGACCCTCGTGGAACTATCGCAAGGACGCCGGCGGGGGCATGACCACCGACATGTTCTGCCACTGGAACTACGTGCTGGAGAACATCCTGGGGCCGGTCCGCTCGGTGACCGCCAAGGCGGTCACCCACATTCCGACCCGGTGGGACGAGCAGGACCAGCGCTACGACGCGACCGCCGACGACGCGGCGTACGGCATCTTCGAGTGCGAGACCCCGACCGGGGACCCGGTGGTCGCCCAGATCAACTCTTCCTGGGCGGTCCGGGTGCACCGCGACGAGCTGGTCGAGTTCCAGGTCGACGGCACGCACGGCTCCGCGGTCGCCGGGCTTAACCGCTGCGTCGCGCAGCACCGCAGCCACACCCCGAAGCCGGTGTGGAACCCCGACCTGCCCGTCACCGAACCCTTCCGCGACCAGTGGCTCGACGTCCCCGCCAACGCTGACCTCGACAACGGGTTCAAGCTGCAGTGGGAGGAGTTCCTCACCGACGTCGTCCTGGGGCGCGAGCACCGCTTCGGGCTCGCTTCCGCCGCCCGCGGCGTGCAGCTCGCTGAGCTGGGGCTCAAATCCTCAGCCGAGCGGCGCACGATCGACATCCCGGAGCTCGTGCTGTGAGCGACCTCCGCCTGCCCGGCGCCGACGGCACCCTGACCTCGTACGTCCTCGGCGCACCCGGGTCCTGGACCAAGCCGACCGCACCGATCACGTCGCGGATCGCGTACGCCGCAGCCCACGTCGTCCCTGACGCCCTGGCCGACAACACCCCCGGGGCGCCGGCGGTGATCGACTGGGACACCACCCTGGCGTTCCGGCACGAGCTGTGGTCCTGGGGGCTGGGCGTGGCCGATGCGATGGACACCGCCCAGCGCGGGATGGGACTCGACTGGAGCGCCGCCCAGGAGCTGATCAAACGCTCGGCCGCCGAGGCGGCGTCGGTCGGCGGTGCGATCGCCTGCGGCGCCGGCACCGACCAGCTGGACCCGCACACGCTCACCCCGGGTCGCCGCGGGCTGCAGCAGGTGCTCGACGCCTACCGCGAGCAGGTGGCCACCATCGTCGGGACCGGCGCGCAGGTCATCGTGATGGCGTCGCGAGCGCTGGCGAGCACCGCCCGGTCGGTCGAGGACTACGTCACGGTCTACGACGCCCTGCTCAGCGAGGTGGAGCAGCCCGTCATCCTGCACTGGCTCGGTCCGATGTTCGACCCGGCGCTGGCCGGGTACTGGGGCAGCGCCGACGTAACCGCGGCGACCGCGACGTTCCTGCAGCTGATCGGTGATCATCCCGGCAAGGTGGACGGGGTCAAGGTCTCGCTGCTGGACGCCGGCCACGAGACGGCACTCCGGGCCGACCTGGCCGCGCTTCCTGGCACGGTACGGATGTACACAGGCGATGACTTCAACTACCCCGAGCTGATCGACGGCGACGCTGATCATCACTCCGACGCCCTGCTCGGCATCTTCGCCGCGATCTACCCAGCCGCCTCGACCGCGCTGCAGGCCTACGACGCCGGCGAGCCCAGTCGCGGCCGCGAGATTCTCGAGTCGACCCGCGCGCTCGGACGCCACCTGTTCAGCGCGCCCACCTACTACTACAAGACCGGGGTGGCCTTCCTGTCCTGGCTGAACGGTCGCCAGGCCGGGTTCAGCATGGTCGGCGGCCTGCAGGCCGGTCGCTCCGTACCGCACCTGGTCCACACGTTCCGGCTCGCCGACCGGGCGGGCCTGCTGCTCGATCCGCCCCTGGCCGCCGACCGGATGCGTCGGCTGCTCGCGGTGCACGGAATCGAGCGCTGAGCGTGAACGAGCTGTCGCGGTTGTCACTGAACACCGCGACGACCAAGGCGCTCACGCTGCCCGAGGCCGTCCGGGCCGCCGAACGGGCCGGTCTGGAGTGGATCGGGCTGTGGCGGGATCGGCTCGCCGAGACCGGGGTCGACCGGGCGGCACGCCTGGTCCGCGACGCCGGGCTTCGGGTCAGCTCGCTGTGCCGCGGCGGGTTCCTCACCGCGGCCGACGCCGCCAGCCGGCACGCGGCGCTGACGGACAACCAGGCAGCGATCCGGGAGGCCGCCGCCCTCGGCACCCGTGAGCTGATCATGGTCGTCGGTGGGCTGCCGGCCGGTGACCGGGACCTGGCCGGGGCCCGTCACCGGGTGGCGGACCGGATCGCCGACCTCGTGCCGTACGCCGCCGAGCACGCCGTCCGGCTCGTGCTCGAACCCCTGCACCCGATGTACGCGGCCGACCGGGCCGTCATCTCGACGCTGGGCCAGGCGCTCGACCTGGCCGACCCGTACCCGGCCCAGACAGTGGGCGTGGTGGTAGACACCTTCCACGTCTGGTGGGACCCGCAGCTAGTCGCTCAGGTCGCGCGGGCAGGCTCCACGGGCCGACTCGCCAGCTATCAGGTCTGCGACTTCAACCTGCCCATCGCCGCAGACCCGCTGCTGTCCCGCGGGATGATGGGCGACGGCGTCATCGACTTCGCCGCGATCACCACCCTGGTCGACCAGACCGGCTATCCGGGCCCGGTCGAGGTCGAGATCTTCAACGCCGACGTCTGGGCCTCCCCCGCCGATGAGGTGCTCGCCACGATGGTGCAGCGCTGGGGCGAGCTGGTGCTTCCCTGGCTCTCGCCGGTCCCGAACGACTGACCCCCGCGATCGGTCGTTGTGCTGTAATCGCTCGGTGAAGCAGCCGAGCATCGGACGCATCACTCGGTGGTCGCTGACCTGGCGGCTGGCGGTTGCGCTGGCCGGGATCGCGCTGCTGCTGACCGGCTCGTTGCGTGGGAGCGACCAGGCGTGGCCGTTCGCCCCGATGTCGCAGTACGCGTTCGCGCCGCCGCCGGACGACACGATCATCATCACCCGGGTCGAGGGCGAGCTGGCTGACGGTCAGCGGATCGAGCTGGCCCTGCGGACCGGGGTGTCGGGGATCAGCCGGGCCGAGGTCGAGGCCCACACCGACGACATCATCGCCGACCCGGCCCTGCTGCAGGGCGTCGTGGCCGGCTGGACCGCTCGGCACCCTGACCACCCGCAGCTGCGCCAGGTGTGGTTGGTGCAGGAGACCACGACCCTGGTCGGCGGACGTCGGGACGTGACCGAGTTCGTCCCCCGGGCGTCCTGGGTGGTTCCGGAGTGACCACCACCCGGTGGACGGGCCCGCACCCGGAACCGAACCCGACCCGACCGACACCCTCGACGGTCGCCCGGATCGTCGGCTGGTTCGCCCCCGTGCTGCCCGACCGCCGGCTCGCGTACCTGCGGACGGCCTGCTATCTCTTCGTGGTCCTGGACATCCACACCCTCGTCCGCGACCCGATCGCCCTCAGCCATGACACGACGCTCTACCGACCGTTGCTGCTCGCCGAGATGTTCCGGCTCCCGGCGCCGAGCGCCCCGCTGGTCTGGACGCTCTACGTGGTGCTCGTGGTGGGGAGCCTGATCGCGGCGGCCAACCGGCTGCCTCGGGCCGCCGGCTTCGTGGTGGCCGCCGCCTTCACCTGGTGGACGGCGATCGGCTTCAGCTACGGCAAGGTCGACCATGACCACACGGCCTTCGTGATCGCGCTCTGGACGTTGCCGACGGCGGGGGTGATCGCCGGCCGCTGGCGCGCCAGCACCGCGTCCGCACAATCAGGCTGGGTGCTGAAGTGCATCCAGATCGCAGTGATCGCCACCTACTTCCTGTCCGCGACGACCAAGATCCGCAACGGCGGCGGGCCAGGTCACCAGTGGGAGTTCGCAACCTGGGCGAACAGCTTCATCTTGGTCTGGGCGATCGTGCGGCGGCCGCACGGACTCGGCCAGTTCCTGCTGCCCTATCCTGAGCTGCTCCGGGGCATGCAGTGGTTCGCGTTCCTCGCGGAGCTGACCTCGGTCGTCGTGCTCTGGCTACGCGGCCGGGCCCTGCTGGTCGCTGCGGTCTTCTGGATGGGGTTCCACGCCTTCACCGTGACCATTCTCTACATCCACTTCGCCCCGACCCTCGTCTGCTGGCTGGCGTTCGCCCCGCTGGAACGCTGCTCGCCCTGGCTGCGCCGGGTCCGGGGCCGTCGGCAGCAGCGAGTCGGCGGGCGGGCCTCCGACCCCACGTCCGGGTGACCTCTACGATGCCGGCATGACGCGGTCACAGCTCGGTCGGGTCTGGCACGTCGTCACGTTCGGCGTGGCCGTCACCGCCCTGGTGATCCAGCTCGTGGTGATCGTGAGCGGGCAGACGGTGCTCGGGAGCAGCGGCTCGGTCGGGCTCGGCGAGCAGGTCCGCCGCTACTTCGCCTACTTCACCATTCAGTCCAACCTGCTGGTTGCCGTCACCGTCTTCATGATCATCCGGCGACGGACCGGCAGCCGGTTCTTCCGCGTCGTGCGACTCGCGTCGCTGATCGGGATCACGGTGACCGGCGTGGTGGCCTTCGTCGCCCTGCCGCCGTCGCCGGACTACAGCACGGTGAACCTGATCTGCGATCGGCTGCTGCACATCGTCGTCCCGCTGCTCACGTTGGTCGGCTGGATCGTCGTCGGCCCCCGGGGCAAAGTCTTCTCCGCCGACATCCTGCCCGCCCTCGCGTGGCCGATCGTCTGGCTGGCGGCCACCCTCGCCCTGGGCCCGGTCACCAAGTGGTACCCCTATCCGTTCCTGGACGTGCCCGCCCTCGGGCTGGGCCGGGTGCTGGTCGCGTGCCTCGTGGTCGCCGTGTTGTTCGTCCTGCTGGCCGTGCTCGCGTGCTGGAGCGACCGAAGGCTCCCTGGATCAGTCGGGACCGCCGCAGACTCGGCTGACGCGCGTGAACCTTCCTGATATGTCCCTGGTAAGCCCGTCGTCGAGCCGGCAGTCACGTCAGGTCGACGGCTCACGCCGCGCACCGAGGTTTGCTTCGCACCGGACGGGCGGCCGCGGGGGGTAGAACGGTGCTGCGGTCGATTGGCCGTCGCCGTCGCCGTTTGCAGTCCATCTGCGCAGGTGGCCCTAGGGTGGATGTCATGGCGCCACCGCTCGTGGGTGGCCGGCGGCTCGACTTTACCGTTTACGACCCGGAGATCTCGCGAACATGACCGACCAGGAAGCGACCGACAACATGGCGGCGGCGAGAGATGACGATGACCTCAGAGAAAGCCAGCAGGGTCTGTCGGGACTAAGCGTCAAGGCGCTCAACCTGGACCAGCTCCTCACCAGCGTGGCCAAACTGGCGGTGCGGGCGATCCCGGGGGCCGACGGTGCGGGGTTGACGCTGCTGGAGGCCGAGCGGCCGAACACGATCGTGGCCACGACCGCGTTCGTCTCCGAGATCGACGACATCCAATACAGCCTGGGCCAGGGGCCCTGCATCAGCGCCGCCGCCGACGGGGCGACCATCCGCTCCGGGTCGCTCGGCGCCGACCCGCGCTGGCCCCGATTCGGTGGCCGGATCGCCCGCCTCGGGGTGCACAGCGTGTTGTCGCTCCCGCTCATCGTGGGCGACACGGTGCTGGGGGCCATGAATGTCTACGCCCACGCCAAGAATGTCTTTGACGAACGCGCCGCCACTCTCGGGGAGATGTACGCGGTGCCAGCGGCCATCTCGGTGCAGAACGCTCAGGTGCTGGCCGAGGCCCAGCGCTTCGTGGCCCGGTTGGAATCCGTGCTGGCCGACCGTCGCATCGTCGAGCGGGCGATCGGCATCATGATGAGTCGCGGCGGCGGTACGGCTGAAGACGCTCTCGACCGGCTTCGAACGGCCAGCCAGCACGAGCACGTCAAGCTGGTCGAGCTGGCGCGAACCATGGTCGACGAAGCGGTCCGTCGAGCCGACGCCCGCCGCGCCGGCCACGACGGACGGCGACCCTGACGTGCTTCGGTCGATATCAGGTCGTCCGTTGGATGTGGTGCGCCGAGGATGACCGACCGTTGAGGTAGCGATCGGCTCCCCTGACCCTGGCGGTACGGCTGGCGGTCGACCTCGCGCCGACCTCACCAGGACGCTGGGTCTGGCCCCTCGGTCACGGGTCGCCCTCCCCTCGATCCGCCGGTGCCCGACGAGCCGAACGAGCCGGCGACGGCCCGCACGCGCAGGCACGCGTGATCATCGCTGACCTTCGTCGACGAGCCGGCTGACCGCGACTTCGCTGAGCAGTGCTCGCCGGTCACCGGCCCAGATAGCGGCTGGGGTCGCTCGCCGGTTCGACGTCGTGGGCGAGCCAGCGCGCAAACCCGTGGGGATCCCGCCGCTCGAGCTCATCGAGACACAGCTCTCGGACGGTGGCGAGATGAAACTGCCCGGCGACGTCACTGATGGCCTGTAATCGCGCCAACGAGATCTGGCTCTGCCGCCAGGTGTCACACAGCTCGGCCATCGTCAGACTGGGCAAGGACGAAACGATGACGGCCCGCACAGGGGTGAGCGGTACCCACGGGGGTGTCCCGGCCGGCGACGTGGTCGGTTCCGGACCGGGGGAGGACCGGGGCGTCAGCTCGCGGTCCATCCGACCCCCGGCCCAGCGAACCACGGCCGGAGACGTCGCCACCATCGCGACCATGAGCCACCCGAAGACGACTCCGGCAGGGGCGTCCGGCACGGGCGTATCCGCGAGGTGGTGTCGTCCCCGCAGGGGATCGGGGACGACACCGCCTCGGCCCTCTCGACCTACGTTCTTCTGTGGGTGTCGAGAGGGGGCAGAACGGAGTCAGTGCTGGGCAAGGGACTGACCCCGATCGAGCTCGGGGGGAGTTGGTGAAGGGCGTCACGGGCGAGAATGACCTGTTCGGCCACCACCCGGAGCTTGACGTTGTCGTGCTGCGACCAGTCCCGCAGCAGCGCGAACGACTCGTCGAAGCTCAGGCCGAGGCGTGCCATCAAAATGCCCTGGGCCACACCGACCTGGTATCGACTTTCCATGGTTCGCTTGTGCTGTTGGCGTTCCCGGGCCGCACCCAACGCCACGACCGCGTGGTGCCCGAGGACCTCCACCGCTGTCACCGGATCGACCTCGGCCGGACCCGTCTCGAGGTCGAGCCGGTCGAAGTAGACGCAGAGAGCGCCGAACTCGTGTCCGAGCCGGACCATCGGTACGACGACGACCCACCGGTGGCCGAGCTGACCGAGCTGGCCGAATCGCGACGACGGTTCGAGCGGGCTGACGCCTGGGTCAATCAGACCGCCGGTCAGCCGTTGCGGTCCGTGGGTGGATGTTGGCACCATGAACTGCTCGGTGATCAACTGCGCGTGCAGGCGGCCGGTGCACCGACCGGTCTCCCCAGCGGTGGCCGCGGAAAACCAGTGCTCGCCATCGCGGCGGAGCACGGCCACCGCGCGGCACGAGATCAACCCGAACACCTCACGCGCGAGCTGCCCGAACACCTCACCCACGCTGCGCTGGTCGGCGAGTCGGACAGCGGCGGCACTCACCGCCGCCGTCGAGGGCTGAGCGGACACGCAGGGCAGGTGGGCGAGAATCGGCTGGACCATAGGACTACCCCGAGGCCTTTGTGCCGGTACAGGTGTCGGACCCACACGAACGCGGCATCGCGCGGCGTCGTGCGTTCCGACCGGCTGTCGAACAGCAGGCCTATTTGACCACCATTCCCGAGACGGCGTCAACACCCCGGTTCGGCACCGTCGACGACCGGCTCAGCTGTCGGTCAGCGCCAGGAGATCGTGGCACTCCGCGACCTCGGCGACTGAGATCGACGACACCGTCGCGGCGGCGTCGCGGATCACCGCCGCGGCTACCTGGAGACCCCGCAGTTCCGAGGAGTCACTGGCAGTATCGAGTTCCACGGCCAGCTTCTGCAGCAGCGCGGCGATGTCCTCGATCCAGATCTGTGCGGCGTAGGCCTCGCGTGATCGCAGCCACGCGTCGAACCAGCGCGTCGCCTCGGCCGCCGACATCGACCGCAAGGTCGGCACCACGTCGTCGCGTTCGACCGTCGTTTCGTACACCTGTTCCTCCGACCGTGATCGACTTCGGCACGACGACCAGGTCGGGGGCACGGGGGAGGTGGGCCAGTCGAGATCCCGATCCGGTCGAGAACTCTTCGACGTGGCCGCAGCGTCCGCGCTGGGCGTACCTGGCGGTCCGGGACGCCGAGACGCTGCGGCGAGTGACGCGGCAGGGCCCGGCTCCAGGTGGCTGGGAAACAGCAGGATCAGTACACAGCTAGGCGGGCAGAGTCGTCAATCCTCGGCCGCCGCGGTCCACCCGGCATCATGGAGGTCCTCGACCCGTCGACCCACCTTCCGAGCAGAGCGGAGTATCTTCCATGCGCGGCATTTTCCTGCCCGGCAACTCCACCACCGTCCTCCAGGATCTCCCCGACCCCGAGCCCGGACCCGGACAGGTGCTGCTGGCCATGCGGGCCTCGACCATCTGCGGTTCCGACATCCGGGCCATCTACCGCGAGCACGCACAGGGGGACCCGGCCGAGATGTACCAAGACGTCGTCGCCGGCCACGAACCGGCCGGCGAGGTCGTCGCCGTCGGCCCGGATGCCGTCCGCATCAAGGTCGGCGACCGGGTGTGCGTCTATCACATCAGCGGCTGCGGACAGTGTGATGACTGCGTCCGCGGCTACCAGATCAGCTGCTCCTCATCCCGACGCGCCGCCTACGGCTGGCAGCGCGACGGCGGGCACGCCGACCTGATCCTGACTCAGGAACGGGACTGCATCGTGCTCCCCGATTTCGTCACGTTCCTCGACGGCGCCTGTGTGGCCTGTGGGTTCGGAACGGCGTACGAGGGTCTGCTCCGCGCCCAGGTCAGCGGCCGGGACGCCCTCGTCGTCGTCGGTCTCGGACCCGTCGGCCTGGCCGCAGGACTCCTGGGTGGCAAGCTCGGCGCGGTCCCGCGGGTAGGCCTGGATCCGAGCCCGGAGCGTTGCGAGCTCGCCGTCGAGCTCGGCGCGGTCGACACCGCCTTCACCCCCGACCAGATCCAGGACGCCCGAGCCGCCCTGGACGGCGGGGCGCACGTCGCGATCGACTGCTCGGGCAGCGAATCCGGGCGTGGCGCCGCGATCGCCCTGGCCCGCCACCGCGGCCGCGTCGTCCTCATCGGTGAAGGCCACGGGTTAACAGTGCCCGAGGTGAGCCCCACCCTGATCCACCCCTCGATCACGATCATGGGCTCCTGGGTCACCAGCCTCGAGCACATGCGCGAGCTCGTCTCCCGGCTCCCCGTGTGGAACCTTCATCCGGAGGTCGTCGTCTCCGACACGTTCCCCATCGCCGAGGCCGACGCCGCCTACCGGCTCGCCGACGCTGGACGCTCCGGCAAGATCGCCCTGGTTCCCTGACGGGGCCAGTAGCTCAGACGTCAGGGTCGAGCCGGTAGCCCAGTCCGCGGACCGTACGCAGGGTGCTGAGGCCGAACGGGACGTCGAGCTTCTTGCGGAGATAGCCGATGTAGACCTCGACGATGTTGTCGCCGCCCTCGTAGGCGGAGTCCCACACGTTGTCGAGGATCTGCGCCTTGCTGACGACGTCGCCCGCGTTGCGCATCAGGTAGAGCAGCAGGCCGTACTCCCTGGCGGTGAGACTGACCGGTACCTCACCACGGGCGACCGACCGCCGGGCCGGATCGAGCACCAAGGTGCCGACGGTGATCAGCACCGGCCGCTCCGGGGCACCCCGACGGACCAGGGCCCGCAGCCGAGCCATCAAGATCATAAAGCTGAACGGTTTGGTCAGGTAGTCATCGGCCCCCAGGTCGAACGCGTCGGTCTGGTCGTACTCACCGTCCTTGGCCGTCAGCATCAGCACCGGGGTCCAGACCTTGCGG
The DNA here is from genome assembly GCA_050996715.1 of Propionibacteriaceae bacterium. GTDB lineage: Bacteria > Actinomycetota > Actinomycetes > Propionibacteriales > Propionibacteriaceae > Microlunatus. Next base: position 9,799 of record JBPCRP010000047.1, on the reverse strand, counting down.
TGTCGGAGTTGCTTGAGCACGTCATATCCGTTGAGCCCCGGCAGCATGATGTCGAGCACGATCGCGTCGTACCCGTTCTCCGTGGCCGCCCACAATCCGGTCACCCCGTCCGAGACGACATCGACGGCGAACCCCTCGGCCACCAGACCTTCCTTGACCACCCCCGCGAGGCGGTGTTCGTCCTCGACCAGCAGGACCTTCACGAGCTCTCCCTCCGCACCGGTGGCGTTGAGCCCATCATCTCCCGCAGCGCCTGTGCCCAGCCTGAGCGCAGGGGAAAGGGCGGTCGGGTCGGGACTGCACGTCAGGTCGGAACTGCAGGTCGATCTGTGACCGCCGCTCAGGTTGGGCTCAGCCGCCTTACGGCACCGTGGACTGCAGCAAGGGGTTGAACCGCGCACACACAGATGAGGTCCCAGATATGACCCGATCCGTTCACTTGGCCCCCGGCCGAGGTTGGCTGGTCATCGCCGGATTCAGTTTCGTCGCGTTTCTGCTGCTGACGGTCGTGGTCGTCGTGTCGGGTGGGGTGGACGCGTTCGACGCCTCGGTCCACCGGGTGGCGGTCTCGCTCCGGTCCCCGGCTGCGACCTCGCTGGCTGTCGGGGCCACCACGCTGGGTTCATTCGCCGTCGTGGTGGGGATCGCCGTCGCGGCTGCGGTGGTGCTCCGCTATCGGACCCACCGCTGGACGTCCACGGTCGTGCTGGTCACCTCGCTCGCCGTCACCGCCGGGATCGTGTTCCTGCTCAAGATCGCGGTCGGACGCGCCCGGCCTGACACCTCGAGCTTGCTCGGCACCCCGTCGCTGGACTACGCCTTCCCGTCCGGGCACACCACCAACGGCAGCGTCGTCATCGTGCTGACCGCTGTGTTGGTCGCGGTGACCCTCCGTCGCACCACTGCTCGCCGGCTGGTGCGGCTCCTCGGCGCGGTCCTGGCCGTCGGCGTCGGGCTCAGCCGGGTCTACCTCGGCTACCACTGGGCCACCGACGTGATCGGTGGCTGGTTGTTGGCCACCTCGGTGGTCTGCACCGCTGGTTACGCCGCGCTGTCGTCGGGTCGGCAGGTGCTCGAGGCGCAGCCGAGGCCGGCCGTGCTCATCGACAACAGCCACGCGGCGGGTGATTCGCGAAGGCCTCCCCGCCTCTGATGTCGCAGCTCGTCGCCTTGCTGCTCGCCCTACCTCCGGCCGCCGTCCTGGCGGCCGCACTGGTCTTGCCGGCCGTCGAGTCGTCGGCCCTGGTCGGTCTGGTCGTCCCCGGAGAGACGGCCGTGTTCGTCGCAGGGATGACCTCCCACGCCGGACACCTGCCGCTGTGGACGGTGATGACCGCGGCGGCGACGGGCGCCGTGGCCGGTGACCAGATCGGCTTCCTGCTGGGACGCCGGTGGGGGCCCTCGATGCTCGACCGGTTGCCGAGACGGCTCCGGTCCAGTGGGCGGGTGGACATGGTGACCGAGCTCATCCGACGCCGCGGCGGCTGGGCGGTCCTGCTCGGACGCTGGACGGCTCTGCTCCGGGCTCTGGTACCCGGGCTGGCTGGTGCCAGTGGGATCCGGCGCCGCACGTTCACCGTGGCGAACCTGATCGGTGGGGTGACCTGGGCGATCGTCGTGGCCGTTCTCGGCTACGAGGCCGGGGCCGCCTACCAGCAGGTCATCGCCACCATGGGCCGCGCCGGCGAGATCGGCCTCGGCGTGCTCATCGTCGTCCTGGTGGGCACCGCGTTCGGTCGCCGGATCGCCCAGCGCCACCGTGACAAGATCGGTCGACACGCCGCACCGGCCCCGAGGAGCTGAGATGTCCACCTGGGTGGTCCAGGCAGTGAACCGGTTGGGCCCGCAGATGGGCGTGCGGGCCCGTTCGGTGCTGGTGGCCGTCGTCGTCGTCCTGGTCGCGTTGATCATCGGGGGCACCGGTTTCGTCTTCGTCCTCCAGTCGACCCTTGAGCAGTCCGTGGAGGCGACCGGACGTGCGCGGGCCGCCGAGATCGCCGCTCGGATCACCACCGACGGCCTCACCGCCACCACCGCGGCCCTCACCGATCAGACCCGTACCGACGCGGTCACCCAGATCCTGGCCGCCGACGGCACCGTCGTCGCGACGTCGCGCCGGACGGCGACCACCGCGCTCTCCCCCCAGCGACCCGCGGTCGGTGTCTTCAGCTCAGTCGAGCTCGATCTCGACACGCTGGACGAGGGCGGCGAGTGGAAGGTGGTCACCACCGCGGCGACCGCCACCGACCAGATCTACTACGTCCAGGTCGCCGTCCCGATCCGGATCCAGCGAGACACCGTCCAGGCCGTGGCCATCTTCCTGCTCGGCGGCACTCCCCTACTGCTGGGCGCGGTGGCCGCGGCCGTGTGGATCCTGGTCGGGCGCGCGTTGCGTGCGGTGGAACAGATCCGCACCGCCGTGGCTGAGATCGACGCCCGAGCCTTGGCTGTGCGCCTCGAAGTGCCCGCGACCCGCGACGAGATCGCCGCGCTCGCTCTCACTATGAACGGCATGCTTGACCGGCTGCAGACCTCCGACCGCGCGCAGCGGGCGTTCGTCTCTGACGCCAGCCACGAGCTCCGCAGCCCCCTCGCCACGCTGAGCACAGCCGCCGAACTGGCCGCCCGCAGCACCGACGAGGCCACCCGGACCCGGCTGCTGGAGACCATGAACGCCGAGCTGACCCGGATGCGTGGCCTGGTGGAGAACCTGATGATCTTGGCGCGAGCCGACGCGCACGACCTCGCCGCCGCACCCACCGACGTCGACCTCGACGACCTCCTGGACCATGAGGTGCGCCGGCTCCGCACCACCAGCACCCATCGTGTCAGTGCGCGGATCGAACCGGTCCGAGTCTGGGCGGACCCGAGCCGGATCGCCCAGGCCCTGCGGAACCTGGTCGACAACGCCGAGCGGCACGCGGGCAGCGCCGTGCGGCTCACGCTCTGCACGCGAGACGGCCAGCCGGTGATCTGGGTCGACAACGACGGACCGATGATCGACTACGCCGACCGCGAACGTGTCTTCGAGCGTTTCGTGCGGCTAGACGACAGCCGATCCCGAGACGCCGGCGGCAGTGGTCTCGGCCTCGCCATCACCCGAGCCGGACTACGTTCCCAAGGTGGCGACGTGCAGGTTGTCGACGCCCCCGACGGTTGGTGCCGATTCGAGATCCGATTCGCCCCCCAGCAGGTGGAGCCCGCCTGGGGTTCGGGATCGTGACGGATACGCCGGGACGCACCGCAGCACTCGGGGCAGGCCGGCAACGACTGCGGGTGACGGTGTCAGTTTTTCTGGTGCACAGTCGTCTGCAGGTGCCGCAGGGTGACGATGAGGAGGACGAGAGCGGCCGCCTGGGTGGCGCCGACCAAGGCGATCAGGGTGGGTAGAGAGTGTTGGTAGAGGATTCCTGCCATCGCTCCGCCGAGGATCGCGGCGGCGCCTTGAACGGCGGCGAAAACGCCGTAGGCGGTGGCCCGTGCGGTGGGGGTCACGAGGTCGGCGACCAGGGCTTTGACGGTGGAGTCCTGGACGCCCATCGCTGCTCCCCAGATGAGCACGCCGGCGAGCGCCGCCAGCAGGGAGTTGGTGAACGCCAGTGGGGGGACGACGGCGACCAGAACGGGTAGGGCGAGCAGGACGCGGCCTTTGACCCTGTCGAACAGCCACCCGGTGGCAAGCGCGGCGAGGGCTTCAGCGGCCATCGCGGCGGCGTAGACCACGGGGACAGCGGCGAGGGCAACGACGTGATCTTGAGTGAGGTGGTAGGAGATCACCCCGAAAGTGACGAGACCTGCCGTGGCCGCGCCTGTGGCGGCGGCGAACAACCAGAACCCTGCGGGCAGCCGATCAGCGGATCCCGGCCTGCGGGCTCGATCTGCTAGCAGAACGGTGTCAGCTGGGGTCGACGGTGGCGGCGCCGTTACGGCTTCGTTTGTCCGGCGGCGGACCCAGCCCAAGATGAGCAGAGCAGCGGCGCCGGGCACGACCAGGGCGGCGAGGGCGGGCCAGAGCGAGCCGGCGAGACCGGCGACCGCAGCCACGAGCAATGGGCCGGCGACGGCGCCGGCCTGGTCGAGGGCCTTGTGGACGGCGAAGCCGCGGCCCAACCCGACCCTGCTGGCCGCCCGGGCCAGCAGGGCGGTCTTTGCGGGGCTGCGGACCGCTTTGCCGGTGCGCTCGGCGAGGATCAGAACGCAGGCCACCGTCAGGCCGGCACCGGCCAGGAACGGGGTGATCGCCAAGGCGGGGACACAAACTGCAGTCATGGCGTAGCCGGCCATGGTGAGAGTCCAGTAGCGGCCGCCGCGGTCGGCCCAGCGACCGAACACGACCCGCAGGACCAACGCCGTCGCCTCGCCGGCGCCGGTGATCAGCCCGACCAGGGCCGCTGACGCGCCCAACGATGCCAACAGCGGTCCGGTGACCGACCGGGCACCCTCATAAACCATGTCGGCCGACAGGCTGATCATCCCGAAACCGACCACCGCCCGCCACGGCGACCAGGAGCCCACCATCTGGCCGCCGCTCTCGACGAGGGCGTTCGTGGGGTGCTCAGCTGGTCGCGTCACCAGTTGCCCCTACGGACCCGGAGCCGGGGCCGTCAGGTCGCACCGCGGCACGGGTGGTGTCGTCGTGGAGTCTCTTGCGCTGCTCGTGGTACTCCCGCCACGTCAACGCGACGATCACGGCGTCGAAGGCAGTCAACCCGATCAGGCCGGCGGTGGGATCCAGGACGATCCGGTAAAGCTGGTAGACGATGAACAGCAGCAGCACCACGATCATCCAGGGGTAGGCCCACAGCTTGTTCAGCAGCAGTGCCACCACCAACACGACCTTCACCACCCCGTGCGCCAGCAGGTACACCGACCCGAACAGCACCGCATGCCCGGTCAGCCCGTGCGCGGTATGCAGCAGATGGGTGGCGATCAGGTCGTGCGGGTCCTCCGACAGCTCCTCGTGAGTCCACGACGCCGCAAGTTGCCTGATCCGGGTCGGAGTGACGAACAGCAGCAGCAGCCCGCCGACCAGCTCGGCGGCACCGTTCAACCCCTTGCCGACAATTCCGACCGCGAACACCCGGTCCAGCCAGTTCCGTGGTCTGAACACCCTCACCGTGCACCTCCCCGACCGTCGGTCCCGGCCGGGAAGCGGTCGGGTTGGCTGAGGGTGGCGTAAACCTGGTCCGCGTAACGGTCGAACCTCTCCTCGCACTGTCTGAGGTCCGCGGCGGCATCCACCGTCGCAGGAACGCCGAGCAGGTCTCGGCTGCGGAGCTCGCGATACCAGCGGCGGAGCCGGTCCAGGCTCTGCTCCTCCTCCTCCAGCTCAGCCAAGGAGAATTTGCCGATCCGTTCCTCCTTGTCGAGCTCAGCAAGGTACTTGCCGCAGTCAGCTTCGAACTCGGCCCATTCGGCTTTCCGCGCCTCGGAGTAGAGCTGCTCCAGCCGGGCGACGTCCGCGCCGGCGTACCCGGTAGCCGCCAGCAGCAACAGCGAACCGTTCGCCGGCCCCACCAGCTCAGCCAGCCGATCCACGAGCGGACGGACGGCGGGCAGGTCCGGGAGGACCCACGTCGCCTGCCCTAACGGAACCGCTCCGGAACGGCGCAGCTCACGCCACAACGCCATCCGGTAGCGCGCCGGCTCCGCCGGCACCTTCACCAGCACCACCAGCCAGCTTCGCCCTGTCGATTCTTCCGTCACCACAAGGTCGTATGTTACATCTGTAACACGACGGCCTGTTCGACGTCGCTCAGCCTGCGCTCGGCAGTCCGCTCAGGCACCTTCGTCGTCGAGATGGGCTGGCGCAGGATCGTCCTCAGCGTGGCGGCGGGAGTGCAGCGGACGTGGACGTCGACGGGCGATGGTTGACGAATGGACGACACCTTCCGAGGTCGGCTACTCGACGTGCCCTGATGGGTGCGCCAGAGCGGAATCTCCTCGACCGGTGCCCGCCTGGTAGCGGAAGCCGTGGCTCGGCTCGGCACCCGCGACCACCAAGGCACGAGGCCGTGCGCCGTCCCTTGGCCTCAACTCCGCCGTCGACGACGCCCGCTCGAGGGCGCGTCGCGATGGTCGACCCCGGCACCAACCCCAGCATTTGCTGACACCCCTCCTGATCGTGATTCTGCCGCCCTCTTACCGCGGGCGGTACAGCTACCATCTCCCTCACCGCTGTCCGAAGCCCCTGATCCCTCCCTGAACTCGAACCGGAGTCCCAACGATGAGCGACCTCGCCCCGACCGCCCGGCAGCCCGATGATCCCCAGGTGATCATCCGGTCCGAAGAACAGCTCTCGGTCGCACGCTCGGTGCGCAGACGTGGCGGAATCCGGATCCGTAAGCGGGTCAGGACCGAGCAGGTCACCCAGACCGTCGAGGTCCGCCGTGAGGAACTGGTGCTGGACGAGCTCAGCCCGGAGGAGCTGATGGTCAGCGGCTCCGCGGCGGCCGAGCCGCACGAGCTGAGCGAACGCGATCTCGAGATCGTGCTGCACGAGGAGCGCGTCGTGGTGACCACCGAGGTCGTCGCCGTCGAACGGGTTCGGGTCCGTACCCGCATCGTCACCGATCAGGTCGCGGTGTCCGACAGCGTGCAGCGCGAACGGATCGAGCCTCTCGCCGTGCTCGACGAGGAATCCTGAGGCATCGCGGAGAGAGAAACGGGTGCACTCGACATGCCCGGTGCCGGCTGGAGGATGCGCTCCTGGTGAGACCTGGCCTCCTCGACCACCCGCCGCAAGCTGGCGAGCTCGGGTGAATCCGGCAAGGCCAGCACCCAACCGATCGTCTCGTACAGCTCAGAGACCAGAGACACGATGACCGCCGCGCGCTCCGCGGGGTTGTTGGCACTCGCGATGGCGTCGGTCAGGTCGAACGGCAACGACAAGGTGGACATCGGTTGGGCCCGTCTTTCGTGCGTGGTCCCGGGGTTCAGCCGGACTATCGAGTAGCGTGGATGATCATGAACGACCGTTCGCCTGGGTGAGCGCACCGTCGGCCGCGCGAGAATGTGCTCGCATCAGCCCAGACGGAACGCATCCCTGCGAGTGGCCCCCAGCAGGTCGTAGGCAATGGCGGTCAACCAGGCCAGAGCCGACTGGTCCACCGGCGCAAAACTGGCGGCTCGTCGCCAGCTCGTGACGTAGACGAGGCGGGTGGCATCCTCGGCCGGGGCGATGGACCCTGTCCGGCGTCGCATCAAGTCGAAGATCCAGGGGCTCGTCAGCTGGTAGAACCGAGCGAAGGCCGCCTGGTCATGACGCCCGGACGCCACCAATAGCTCGCCGAGGAGCTTGGTGCCACCGAACGCGTCGTCTCGGCCCAGCTCGGTTTCCGTCGCGATCGGCGCGGTGGCGACGGCTTTGCCCGTCATGAGCACACCCGTTCACGTTGCTGCGCCGCGGTGATCGCGCGGGAGGCCTGCTCGGCGAACCACAGACCTGGAGCGAGCGAGTCCGTGCGGAAGAAGGACGGACGCTTCGAGTACACGGTGACGGCGGCGAACGGCGCACCGTCGACCAGCGCCAGCGCCAGCACCGACGACAGACCCAGGTCGGCCGCCTGAGGGGACCAGAATCGCCAGCGACCGTCGAACCGGAGCTGGGGCGAGATCACGGGCTGCCGGCCGTTCATCGCGTGAAAACCCGGACCCTGGTGACAGTCGACCTGCAGCAGGTCCGCCCGTCGTGCTTCCGGCCCGGACGCGGCGGCCGAGGCGGCACCGCCACGCGTCGTCCACAAGAGGCCGGCCCCGTCCGCGGCGAACCCGCGGTGAGCGAGGTCCACCACGGCGTAGAGGGTCTCGGCCACCGTCGTCGTGGCGAAAAGGTTCCGTACCCCGTCGACGAGGCCGGGGAAGCTCGCTGCTGCTTCGGGTGGAGCACCGACGAGCCTCGACGTGGTGTCGGAATGGACCAGAGCTTCGGTCGTCACGGCTACTCCCTGACTCGAGACGGATGGCTTCTGAACACTCAGCAGTATAGAGTCAAACTTATGCAATTTGGCAACTCGATGCATAAGTTCGTTCGTCGTGGCCGTCGCCACTCGACGGACCTGCTCGTCGTTGCCGATCATCGGAGCGCGGGCTCGAACCGGTGACCGGGCTGGACGACGCGGACCACGATGAACCCGGTGACGACGATCTGGCGGTCGACGACCGGGTCGACGGCGGTGTCGACGACGAGCTGACGATCCGAGAGGCCTCTGAACTTCTGAACGTGCCCGCTCCCACGATCCGCTCGTGGGAGCGACGCTACGGCGTGCCGCTCGCCGACCGCAGCATCGGCGGCCACCGACGCTACGCCCGCGCTCAGCTCGACGAGCTCAGTCGCATGCGCGACCTGATCGCGCGAGGACGGCGTACCGTCGAAGCGGCCGCGCTGGTGAAGTCCGGACACCCGAGCTCACCCGAGCCGCTGGTCGAGGCGTTCCTAGAGGCCACCCGCGAGCTGGCCCCAGCCGACCTGGCGCGGACTCTGGACGCCGCCCTGGAGGTCCTCGGCCTCGACCGCACCGTCGACGAGGTGCTGCTCCCGGCCCTGCGTGGCATCGGCGAATCGTGGGTCGACGGCCGCTTCGACGTCTCCCACGAGCACGTCGCAACCAGTGCGACGCAATCCTGGTTGGCCGCCCTGCGCCCGACGGGTCCCCTGCGCCCGACGCCACCGATCATCCTCAGCTGCGGACCGCTGGACCACCACACTCTCGGGCTGGAGGCGATCGGGGCGCTGCTTCGTCAGCGCCACTGGGACTGCCGCATGCTGGGCGCTCGTACCCCAGGGGATTCCCTCACCCTTGCCGCGACCGAGACCGACGCCATCGCCGTCGTCCTGGTCTGTCACGTCGTGGCCGGACGCAAGGCGGCCGTGGCGGCACTCCGTTCCGCCGAGTCGAGCCAGCGGCACGTGTTTTACGCGGGTGGCGCCTTCCAGTCACGGCGAGCCCGACTCGACGTGCCCGGGCAGTACCTGGGTACCCACCTCGCGCGGGCCGCGGATCTGATCACGGCCACGCTCACCTCGACGCCGACGTCATGAGCCGACCGCCGGCCCGTCCCTCCCCCGGCGATACCCGGGCTGTGCCCGCCTGCCCTCGACCGGAAGGGCAAGCCGGAGAACGGCACCGTTATCGGGTGCGGGCCGGTTCGTGGCCGCCACGGTGCCCCCGTGGCGGGTCGCGATCTCGCTGACCAGGGCAAGGCCCAGCCCGAAGTGTCGGCGCTCCCCGGCGTCCTGCGGGACGGGACGCCCGCTGGCGAACCGGTCGAACATCCACGGCAGCGTGTCGGACGGTATCCCCGGTCCGTCGTCGGTCACTTCGATCACCAGCGACCTCCCCTCACGTGCTATCGCGACCACCACCGCGCGCCGCGCGTGCCCCAGCGCGTTGTCGATCAGCGCCGTCACCGATCTCCCGAGCGCGGTCGGCGCTCCCGCCGTGATCGTGGTCGGCCCATTCGTCGGCCGCAGAGTGAGGGTCAGTCCAGCCGACTCGGCCGCGGCCTGGGCCGCGGCGACCGCCGTCGCGACCAGGGCACCGAGATCGACCGGCTCCTGCGGGACGGGCGTACGGACGTCCGCGGCCAGCAGCAGCTCCTCCAGGACCGCGGCGAGAGTCGTGGTGTCGGCGATGATCCCGTCGGCGTCGCGCGCGACCAACCGGTCGCGGTCGGGGTCGGCGGTTGTCGGGCCGGACCCGCTGCGTACCCGCCGCGCGAGCAGCTGGGCCCGGGTGCTGAGCAGCGTGAGCGGGGTGCGCAGCTCGTGGCCGGCGTCGGCCCCGAACCACCGCTGGAG
>JBPCRP010000038.1:0-8556 GCA_050996715.1 Propionibacteriaceae bacterium | reverse complement strand
GTGCTGACCACCGTCGCCCTCGCCAGCCGGTCATCGCCGACACTTCGTTCGACCATGACCACACGGGACGCGATAGCCAATGGCTGGCCGGACGAGCGTCGAGCGAGTCGGACTCAATCTCGTCTGCTCCGGAGAGAGACAGTGGTGCCGCCGTCGCAGATAGCCCAGGATGCCTCTCGGCAGGACACGTGACTCCAACCCGGCATTAGTCCCGGTGGTCAAGATTTGAGGACTTGAGAACCGTGAGACGTCTACCTGACTAGGCCCTATGTGCGCCGCGAGGGAATCGAACCCCCAACCCGCTGATTAAGAGTCAGCTGCTCTGCCTATTGAGCTAGCGGCGCGCGAAGGATGACACTACCAGCGACGAGCCGGGCAGGCGAAATGCGCTACCCCTCGAGCACGGCTCGGGCGGCGTTCTGTCCGCCCAGACCGCTCACGGCCCCGCCGCGACGGGCCCCCGAACCGCACAGCACCACGTTCGGTACGTCGGTGGCCACGCCCCAGCGTTCGGCGGCGGTCGTCGCGGTGGCGTCGTCGGCGAGCCAGGGCCAGGCGAGGTCGCCGTGGAAGATGTGGCCACCCGGCAGGTGCAGCTCGCGTTCCAGGTCGAGTGGCGTCATCACCTCCAGACAGACCCAGCCGTGTGCGTCGCGAGCCAGGCAGTCGACCAGCGGCTCGGCCAGGACGAATTGCAGCGACGCCAGGGCAGCGCGGGTGGCCACCGCCTTCGCCCCCTCGGGGTCGGCCCGGAAAAGCCGGGCCGGGGTGTGCAGCCCGAAGAGCGTGAGGGTGTGGACCCCCTGCTCCGCCAGGTCGGGGCCGAGGATTGACGGGTCGGTCAGGGTGTGGCAGTAGACCTCGGCGGGCAGCGGGTCGGGGATCGTGCCGGCTGCCGCCGACTCGTACGCCTGCTGCAGCTGGGTCGCCGACTGGTTCAGGTGGGTGGTGCCCGCGAAGGCAGTCTCGGGGTCGATCCCCGAGCGCAGCCGAGGCAACCGGGTGAGCACCAGGTTGATCTTCAGCTGGCAACCCTCGACGTCGGGTCCGGAGCGGCCGAGCAGCCCGTCGAGGACGGCGGGGGCACAGCCGGCGAGCACCGTCGGGGCCCGCAGCGACCGCCCGTCGGCCAGCCGGACGGTGGCGCCGTCGGCGTCAGGTTCGAGGCGGACCACGGGCGCGTCAGTGGTGATCACGGCACCAGCCGCGGCAGCGACCCGGTGCAGCTCGGCGGCGACCGCACCCATCCCTCCGATCGGCACCTGCCACTCCCCGGTGCCGTTGCCGATCACGTGGTAGAGGAAGCACCGGTTCTGCACCAGGCTGGGATCGGCGGCGGACGCGAAGGTGCCGATCAAGGCGTCGGTGAGCACCACGCCTCGGAGCAGGTCGTCGCCCAGCCGATCACCGACCAGCTCGCTGATCGGGCGTTCGGTGACGGCTCGCCAGATCTCGGGCGCGACCTGGGCGGCAAGATCACGGGCGTGGGGGAGCGGACCGGTCAGCGTCGGCGCCACGGCCGCCGCGACGGTGGCGAGGTCGGCGTGCAGGCGCGTCCAGGCGTCGTACGCCTGGGACCCGCCGGTCAACCTGGCAAAGGATTCCCGCGTCGCCGGTCCCTCTGGTCGCTCCACCAGCAACCCGTGATCACCGTAGGGCGAGTAGGACGCGACGTGCCGGGAGCGCAGGGACAGATGCAGGTCGAGCTCGGCGATGATCGAGTCGGGGAGCAGCGAGACCAGGTAGGAGAAGCGGGACAGCCGCACGTCCACGCCGGCGAAGGGCCGGACCCCGGCCACCGCCCCACCGGTCTCGCTCCGGGCCTCGATCACGTGCACCCGGCGACCGGCGCGGGCAAGGTAGGCGGCGGCGACCAGACCGTTGTGGCCACCACCGACGATGATCACGTCGGCGATCAGGTCGGGGGTGGCCACCTCGGTCACGATGTCAGCCCGGATGCTCAGCGGGTGGCCGAGATGCGGGCGATCTCGTCGTCGCTCAGCTTCAGGTCCGCGGCAGCGGCCGAGCTGATGATCGACTGCGGGCGGCTCGCGCCGGGGATCGGGATCACGTGCTCGCCGAGCGAGAGCTCCCAGGCCAGCACGACCTGCTGCGGGCTGGCGTCGTGGAGAGCACCGATCTCGGCGAAGATCGCGAACTCCTCACCCACCGCGGTCGCACCACCGGCGATACCGCCGAGGGGGCTCCACGGCAGGAACGCGATGCCGTGCTCACCGCAGAGATCCAGCTCGTCCTGGCTAGACCGGAAGCGCGGGGAGAACTCGTTCTGCACACTGGCCAGGCCGCCCTCGCCCAGCACCTTGATCGCCACCTCGATCTCCTCGACGTTGACGTTGGAGATCCCGACGGCCTGGATCTTTCCCTGCTGCTGCAGGGTCTTGAGGTTCTCGACCGCGTCGCCGTAGACCATCCAGCGGTCGGGACGGTGCCACTGGTAGAGGTCGATCACCTCGACGTCGAGGTCCTTGAGTGACTTGTCGACGGCCGCGGTCAAGTACTCCAGGGAGCCGTCGCGGCCCCACTGGTCGGGTTCGCTGCGGGTGATCCCGCCCTTGGTGCCAACGACCACCCCGTCGGGGCGACCGCCGTAGGCCTTGAGCGCCTTGGCCACGATCAGCTCGTTGTGGCCCATGGTGTCCCAAGACGGGGCGTAGATGTCGGCGGTGTCGATGTAGGTGACCCCGGCGTCCAGGGCGGCGTGCACGGTGGCGATCGCCTGCTCCTCGCTGGGCTTGACGTTCCCACCCATCGAGAAGGGCATGGCCCCGAGCCCGACGGCCGAAACGGAAAAGGGTCCGAGTTTTCTGGTCTGCATGCTCCAACTCTACCGAGGCGTCCTCAATCGATTCAGCGTGCTCCCCGTCGGACCGCGGCCAGCCGCTGTCGCCGCAGCTCGTCGACGTCGGTCCGCGGCAGCGGCTCCAGGGTCTCGCGGAGGGCGAGCTGCAGGACGTGGTCGGCCAGGGCCGGGTTGCGGGCCAGCACCGGGCCGTGCGGGTAGGTCCCGACGACGGTGCCGTTGACCGCCCCCTCGGTCCCGTCGTCACCGTTACCGATCCCCACCTCGACCGTGGCGAGCGGGATTGCTCCCGGTCCGAGCCGCGTGTACCCCCCGTGGTTCTCGAAGCCGGTCAGGAACTGGTTCGCGCCGTCCGCCCCTGACCACCGGGTGAGGATCTCTCCGACGGCCCGCACGGGTCCGCGGGTGGTGCTCACGTCGAGCAGGCCGAGCCCCTCGATCACCTGGTCGTCGGCGCCGACGGTGAAGGAGTTGCCGACGATCTGGTAGCCGGCGCAGACGGCGAACACGGCTGCTCCGCGGTCGACCGCGCGGTGCAACCCCCCGTCGGCCCGCAGCGCGTTGACCGCGGTGATCTGGGCCGCATCCTCGCCACCGCCGAGCAGGTAGACGTCGCCGGTGTCGGGCAGGGCGTCGCCGGGCTCGACCGTGGTGAGCACCGCGTCGAAACCGCGCCAGGCCAGTCGCTTGGTGAGCACGATGGCGTTCCCTCGGTCGCCGTAGATGCCGAGCAGGGACTGAAAGACCAGCACGACCTCGACCCGCCGTCCGGCCATCAGACGCCTCCCATCTTCCGCAGCTTCTGAAACGGGGTGTAGGTCGCGATCACGTCGACCGGGTCGGGGTGCCCGGCCAGGGCCTCGGCCAGGTCAGGGACGCACCGGTGCTCGACGTCGGCGTAGGCCAACCGGACCGCGAGATCCTGGGCGCGGGGCCCGGTGGCGATGACCCTTCTCCCGACCAGCTGCTCGTACTCCACGTCCCACAGCCACGACACGTCGCGACCGTCGGCGGCGGCCGAGTCGATGGCCAGCACCACGGTGGAGGTCTGGGCCAGGGGCAACGCCTCGGCCCACCCGGCGGGGTTCTTGGCGAGCAGCAGTCGGGCCGTGGTGCCGCCGAACCTGGCGGTCGCGAATCGGCCTGCTGGTGCAGTCACGGTGTTCAGACCGTCGACCGCGGTCGCGGTCGGGACACCGAACTGGACCGCGCCCGCCAGGGCGCAGGCGGCGTTGCCCACGTTGAAGGCACCCGGCACCTGCAGCTTGGTCGCCCAACGCTCGCCGTCGGGTCCGACGATCGTGGTGCCCTCGACGCGGTAGGCCGCGGTCGGCTGGGCAAGGTCGCAGCCACTGCAGTGCCAGCCTCCGCCGCGGGCACCGGTCGCGGCGGGTTGGGTGCGGATCAGCACCGCGCCGCACTGCGGGCACAGTGACGCGTCCTGGGTCCAGGTGGACGCGGTGTCCACCCAGATCACCTCGCGCGCGGTCTGGGCGGCCCACACGATGAGCGGTTCGTCGGCGTTGGCCACCACGACCGGGCCGTCCGGGCCGGCCTGTTGCAGAGCCATTCGCCAGCTGCGACCGAGCGCGGTGATCTCGTGGTGGCGGTCGAGCTGGTCGCGGCTGAAGTTGAGCAGCACCAGCACCTCGGGCCGACCCAGCCGGACGACGTCGGCGACCACCCGCTCGTCGGTCTCGAGGATGGCCAGCTCGGCGCGGGGCCGGGCCGACAGCGCCGAGGCGATGCCGTAGTGCAGGTTGGCCCCGTCAGCGTTGTGGACGAGGTTCTTCGCCTGGTCGACCGGCAGCGAGGCCCGGACGGCGGCCGCGAAGAAGTGGGTGGTCGTGGTCTTGCCGTTGGTCCCCGACACCATCGCGACCCGCCGGCCGGTAAGCAGCTTGGCCAGCGCCTGCGGGTCGACCTTCATCATCACTTGGCCGCGGATGGAGGCACCCGTGCCCCGACCGGCGATTCGCGACGCCATCTGGGCGGCTCGGCCGGCCCAGGTGGCAGCGGTCAGGCGGGCTCGGTCGAGAACAGGCACCCGCCATTCTGACCCAATCCTGACCCGACGACGGAATTCTGGCTTTCGCGTGCGGGGCGTAGCGGACGATCAGTGATCGCCGCGACGCCGGGCACTACGCCATCGGTAGCGTTCGCTCACCGCGGAGGGCGTCCGGCCTCGCGCATCGCGTGCGTGAGTTGACCGGGGGGCTCAAGATCCTGGGTGCGGACGAGGTCGTTGATCTTCCAGTCCGGACCATTCCGACAGGTTGGACGCTGCCGAAGCCCCGGGAGGTCGTCGCGGCTCCGCGGCACAGAAAACCAACCGTGCGTCGGCGTGACCGACAGAACGAGCTCTCACCGTCGCCCGAGCTGCTGCTCGACGCGCTGGGAGCAATACGGGCGATCATGGCCGACCGACCTGGGACCCGATGCGCTACCTGCTTCGATGGGGTGAGTGACGGGACTCGAACCCGCGGCCACCTGGACCACAACCAGGAGCTCTACCAACTGAGCTACACCCACCATCGCCGTGCTGACCCCGTCTCCGGGGCCAGATCGGCTCCAAAGTGTACGGGACGGGGCCGGTGGTCCGAAATCAGTGGCTCGACCCGTCCGACGACCCACCTCCCGCACCGGTGATCGCGCCGCGGTGCCGGGCTGCGATCTCCCGGGCCGTGGCCGAGTCGGGACCGGGTAGGGGCACGAAGACGGCGTCGCGGTAGTAGCGCATCTCCTCGATGGATTCCGAGATATCGGCGAGCGCCCGATGGTTGCCGGATTTCTCGGGCGAGGAGTAGTAGACGCGGGGGTACCAGCGGCGGGCTAGCTCCTTGATCGAGGAGACGTCCACGTTCCGGTAGTGCACGTAGGACTCGAGGGTCGGCATGTCCCGGGCCAGGAAGGCGCGGTCGGTGCCGATGGTGTTCCCGGCCAGCGGGGCCTTGCCCTGGTCGGGGACGTGCTCCGCGACGTACGCCAGGACCGCATCCTCGGCCTCGGCCATGGTCAGGCCCGCGTCTAGGACCTGGAGCAGACCTGAGCTCTGGTGCATGGAACGGACGAACTCCGACATCCGCTCCAGCACCTCGGCGGTCGGCTTGATCACCACGTCGACCCCGGTGCCCAGCACGTTGAGCTCACCGTCGGTGACCAGCGCGGCCACCTCGATGAGCGCATCACCGACGATGTCGAGCCCGGTCATCTCGCAGTCGATCCACACCAGCCGGTCCTTCATTCGGTCCACCTTAGGGTCTTGCCGCGGGTTCACGCGTTCGACGCGGCAGCCACCGGGCGAGCCAGCCCGTGCCGGCGTAGGTCAGCGCGCTCAGCGACCACGCCGCGGCTGCCAACGTGGCCAGCACGCTGACCCCGGAGATGACCAACGGACCGAGCGCGTTGCCGAGGTCACTGCACAACCGCCACCCGCCGAGGAACTGAGCGCGGGCGTCGTCGGGGGAGGCGTCGGCACCCAGGGTCATCACGATCCCGGCCGAGATACCGTTGCCGAGCCCCATCAGCGCGGCGACCGCACCGATGGTCATGGGCGAGTGGGTGAGGGGCAGCAGCGCGAACCCGGTGGCCAGCACGATCATGGCCGGTGCCGCGACCCAGAGCCGGCCGAACCGGTCCATGATCACTCCGCCCGGGTAGAACAGCAACATGTCGACCCCGGCAGAGATGCCGAAAATCACACTGGTCTGGACGGCGTCCAGCCCCTGCGACTCGGCCCACAGCGGGACGATGGTCTGCCGGGTCGCCCGCGCGGCGGAGATGACCAGCACTCCGACACCGACGGTGGCCAGGGTCCGTCGGTGCTCGACCAGCACGGAGAACACACTGCGGTGCCGGCCCTGGGCCCGCACGGCGGCTCGGCGTTCCTGACCGCGGGTGAGGTCGGGAACCAGGGCGGTGATCAGTGCCCCGACCAGGCTCATGATCGCCGCGAATCCGTACGCGGCCCCGATGCTCCACGAGCTGACGACGGCAGCGCCCGCGAACGGTCCCACGAACGTCCCGATCCGCGCCGTACCGCCCAGGGTGGACAGAGCGCGGGCCCGCATCCGGATTGGGACGGCTTCGGTCAGGTAGGCCTGACGAGCCAGGCTGAACATCGCACCTGCCGTACCGGCGACGAAGACCGCGGCCCCGAGCAGCAGCAGCGAGCCGGCGAGGAAGGCGCCGATCAGAGCGACCGCGTCGAGGAGGCAGGCGGCGATCAACGCCCGGCGTTCTCCGATCCGGGCCGCCAGGGCACCGGCCGGCAGATCACCGGCCAGGTGGCCGAGCCCGAGCAGCGCCACGACGAACGAGGCCTGTCCGATGCTCCCGCCGAGATCGCGAGCCGACAGCGCGATCAACGGCAGGATGGCCCCTTGGCCCACCGACACGGCGATCGTCGGGCCGTACGCCGGCAGCGCCAGGTTGCCCCAGTTGACCGCCTCGACCGGTGGCGGCGGAGACACGGGCACTCCGCCAACCTATCGATCGGCGATCGGCCGCCGACCGCTGGCGCACGGATCAGGCGGCCTCGGTGGGGAACCGGTCGAAGAGGCTCGTCGCCACCTTTCCCCGGGCTCGACCCACCTGCCGGACTGGCGGGGGCGCACCGCGGGGGTCTACGGTTCTCCCAGCCGTGGGAGCGCTGTCTCGTGCGCTGGCGTGCCTAGTTTTGAGGGAGAGCTGTGCAGAACACATTGACGTCCTCGCGACGTCGCGTCCGGGGGTACCGCTGCCTGATCGGCCTGGTGCTGTTCGCGGCCCTGCTGTTCACGGGGACGAGGGCAGAGTTGACGGCCTCGGCCGCAACCGCGGACACCGGGTTCCAGGGGCCGACGTACTCCGGAGTGACCGCACCGACGGGTGAAAAGCCGGAGAGCAAGCTCTGGTACAACGATGGCAGCTGGTGGGCCGCGATGTTCGCGACGCCGTCGGGGAGCTGGCACATCTTCAGGTTGGATCGGTCCGCCACGCCCAAGGAGTGGGTCGACACCGGGACCGTCCTCGACAACCGGGCCGCCACCCTGTCCGACGTGCTCTGGAACGGATCGAAGCTCTACGTCGCGTCGCACGTCAAGGCGACGTCGCACACCACGGGGGTCACCGGGCAGCCGGCGCGGCTCTACCGGTTCAGCTACGACGCAATGTCCAAGACCTACGGTCTTGACTCGGGCTTCCCGAGCGCCATCAACAACGTCTCGAGCGAGACGCTCGTGATCGACCAGGACTCCACCGGGGTGCTGTGGGCGACGTGGACGCAGGGTCAGCAGGTCTACGTCACCTCGTCGGCGTCGGGCAACGGCTGGGCCACGCCCTTCGTGCTACCGGTCAACTACGCGACCGGGATCGACCCCTACGACATCTCCACGATCGTGACCTTTCAGGGTCGGATCGGCGTGCTGTGGAGCAGCCAGTCCAACTCGGCGGTCTACTTCTCGTTCCACTCCAACGGTGACCCGGGCAGCACCTGGTCGTCGACCGAGCGAGTCACGGTGCCCGGTAGCGGACAGGCCGATGACCACCTCAACATCAAGGAACTGCGTGCCGACCCGACCGGTCGCATCTTCGCGGTGATCAAGACCAGTCTCGACCACGCGGGAGGGGCCGCGCCACAGATCGTCGTCTTGTCCCGAGCCGCTCGTGGCGGGTGGAACCGAGCCACTTTCGGCACCGTGGGTGACTGCCACACGCGGCCGATCTTGATGCTCGACGCGACCAACAGCCTCGTC
>JBPCRP010000125.1:0-2707 GCA_050996715.1 Propionibacteriaceae bacterium | reverse complement strand
GGGAAGCGCGCCAGACCCGCAAGTCCGAAGACCTCGGCGCGCCCCGGGTCGCGCGTGACGGCGTTGATCTTGTCGGCCATGGCCTGCTCGAACGCGGCGACCGCCGCCGGGTCGTCGGCCTGCGCCGGGTCGTACGGCACGAGGTAGCCGGTCTCGCCGTCGACCACGACCTCAGGGATGCCCCCGACGGCACTGGCGACCACCGCGGTCTCGCAGGCCATCGCCTCGAGGTTGACGATGCCCAGCGGCTCGTAGACCGACGGGCACGCGAAGACGGTGGCGTGGCTCAGCACCTGCCGGACCTCGGCGCGGGGCAGCATCTTCTCGATCCAGATCACGTTGCCGCGGCTCGACTGCAGGTGGGCAAAAGCGTCGCCGACCTGTCGGGCGATCTCAGGGGTGTCCGGTGCTCCGGCCAGCAGCACCAGCTGGGTCTCGGGATCGAGCTGCTCGGCCGCCCGGACCAGGTGGATCAAGCCCTTCTGCCGGGTGATCCGGCCCACGAACACGACTGACGGCTTGTCGAGGTCGATCCCCAGCCGGCTCACCACCTCGGTCCCGGGGTCGGGGGCGAACTCGTCGGGGTCGATGCCGTTGCGGACCACGTGCACCTTGTCGGGGTCGAGGTTGCCGTAGGACTCGAGCGTGTCGGCCCGCATCTTCGAGCTGACCGCGATCACCGCGTCGGCCGCCTCGAACGACGTGCGCTCAGCCCAGGACGACAGCTGGTAACCCCCGCCCAGCTGCTCGGCCTTCCACGGTCGGTGTGGCTCCAACGAGTGCGCGGTGACCACGTGCGGGACGTTCTTGAGCATCGAGGTGAGCAAACCGCCGAGGTTGGCGTACCAGGTGTGGGAGTGCACGACGTCGACCTCGCCGACCGAGGCGGCCATCGACAGGTCCGCGCCGAAGACCCGCAGCGCCGCGTTGGCCCCGGCCGGGTACGTCTCGGCGTGGGCCGTCGCGCCCTCCCGCGGTTCGCCCATGCACTGCACCTCGACGGTGCACAGTTTCTCCAGCTGTGGCACGAGCTGCGCGACGTGGACCCCGGCGCCGCCGTAGATGCTCGGCGGGTACTCACGGGTCAGGATCGAGACGCTCAACGCCGAGTCGGTGGCCATGCACCTGATCGTTGCACAGGGCGTCGGGAGTCGGAAGGCGCATCCCGGGTTACGCAGCGGGTGGCGGCCACCCGCGTTCGGCCAACAGTGGGCACCCCTCTTGTCGCCGACGGTGCGGTACGCCTAGGTTTCCTGTCATGGCTGTCCGTCCGAAAGTGCTGGCGATCGTCCTGGCGGGCGGCGAGGGCAAGCGCCTGATGCCGCTGACCATGGACCGCGCCAAGCCCGCAGTGCCCTTTGGGGGCACCTACCGTCTGATCGACTTCGTGCTCTCCAACCTGGCGAACGCCGGGATGCGGCAGATCTGCGTGCTGACGCAGTACAAGTCGCATTCCCTCGACCGCCACATCTCGCTGACCTGGCGAATGTCGACGATGCTCGGCAACTACGTGACCCCGGTGCCGGCCCAGCAGCGGCTCGGTCCCCGCTGGTTCCAAGGCAGCGCCGACGCGATCTACCAGTCGCTGAACCTGATCATGGACGAGCAGCCCGACTACGTCGTGGTCTTCGGCGCCGACAACATCTACCGGATGGATGTCAACCAGATGCTGGATGCGCACATCGACGGCGGCCGTGGCTGCACCGTCGCCGCCATCCGGGTGCCACGCAACCAGGCGAGCTCCTTCGGCGTGATCGACGCGGCCGCCGACAACAAGATCGAGCAGTTCCTCGAGAAGCCCGCCGAGCCACCCGGGCTCCCGGACGATCCGGACTCGTCGTTCGCCTCGATGGGCAACTACATCTTCACCACCGCTGATCTGGTCAAGACCCTGCACGCCGACGCCGAGGATGCGGACTCGCGGCACGACATGGGCGGCGACATCATCCCGAGCTTCGTCAACCGGGGTGAGGCCAACGTCTACGACTTCACCGCCAACACCGTCCCGGGCGCCACGGCCCGGGACAAGTTCTACTGGCGCGACGTCGGCACGATCGACGCCTACCACGAGGCTCACATGGACCTGGTCTCGATCGACCCGATCTTCAACCTCTACAACAGCGACTGGCCCATCTGGACCTACCCGGTGCAGCTCCCGGGGGCGAAGTTCACCCTCCGGGGCCGCGCCGTCGACTCGATCGTCAGCCCCGGCTGCATCGTCTCGGGGGCCGACGTCGACTCCTCGATACTCTCACCCAACGTCCGGGCCCTGGAGAATGCGTCGATTGCGGAGTCCGTGCTGCTCTCGAACGTGATCGTCGAGTCCGGGGCCCAGGTGAAGAAGGCGATCCTGGACAAGAACGTCGTCGTCCCCAAGGGCTGCAGCGTGGGCATCGACCACGAGGCCGACCGGGCGCGCGGCTACACGGTGTCCGAGGCGGGCATCACGATCGTCGGCAAGGGCGTCCGGGTCACCCCCAGTTGAGCGACGCCTGCTGATCAGCCCCGGTGTGCCGGGGTCATGCCGCCACCCTCCGCTTTCCCGCCTGACCCGTCACGCCCTCACCACCGCCATTTTGCGCACAATGACCCCGTCGACCCCGGTTGGCGGGGTCGTTGTGCGCAAAATGGCGGTGATCACACGGTGGCGGTGGGTCAACTCAGGGTAGGGTGATCGCGGCCGGCTTGGCGGGGTTGCGGACGAGCA
>JBPCRP010000083.1:0-2941 GCA_050996715.1 Propionibacteriaceae bacterium | reverse complement strand
TGCGATGCTGCACATGATCGAGGACACCGCACGCCACTGCGGTCATCGCGATCTGTGGCGTGAGGCGACGGATGTCCGTGGCCATGAGAAAGTCCCCGCTGGTGGCCAGGAGAAAGTCCCCGCTGGTGGCCAGGTAGAAGTCCCCACCCCTTGCTCGTCGTGTCGAGCCGGAGCGGTTGGCCCGAGCAGTGACGGTGGCGGTGTCTAGCCAGTCGCCATCACTGCCCGGGGAGCTCCATTGAAGTCTGCGAGGGACCGTATGGACATCATCAGCATCTATCAGCAGGTCGGGTCGTATCGGGGAACGGCCGCGGTCTGTGGCACGACCCATAAGACTGTGAAGCGCGTCATCGCCCGTGCCGAGGCCGGCGGGACCGCCGCGCCGCGGGTCCCGCGGGTCCGCAACTACGAGTCCGTGGCCGACCTGGTCGCGGCGAAGATCTCCTCGTCGGGGGGTCGGATCTCGGCGAAGCGGTTGCTGCCGGCGGCGCGGGCGGCGGGGTTCACCGGGTCGGCGCGTAACTTCCGTCGGCTGGTGGCGGGGGCGAAGGTGGAGTGGCGCCGCGAGGACCATCGCGGTCGGCGGCCGGCGGTCTGGGCGCCGGGTGAGTACCTCGTCATCGATTGGGGCACCCTCGGCGGGGTCAAGGTGTTCTGCGCGGTGCTGGCGTGGTCGCGAGTGCGGTTCGTGCGGTTCGCCGCCGACGAGCAGGCCGCCACCACGATGGGCATGCTCGCGGAGTGCTTCGAAGCGATTGGTGGGGTCCCGGCGAAGGTCCTCGCGGACCGGATGGGCTGCCTCAAGGGCGCGGTGGTGGCGAACGTCGTGGTCCCGACGCCGGACTACGTGCAGTTCGCCGCCCATTACGGGTTCGTCCCGGACTTCTGCAACGCAGCCGACCCGGCCTCGAAGGGCATCGTGGAGAACCTGGTTGGCTACGGCAAGTCCGACCTGTTGGTCCCCCTCCTCGACGAACTGGCGGACGCGGGCTCGCCCGCGGGACTGGCTGCGGCGAACCGGGCCGCGATCGCGTGGTGCACCCAAGTGAACGCGGCCGTGCATTCCCAGATCGCCGCGGTCCCGGCCGAGCGTCTGCTCGCGGAGGCCCCGTTGCTGGGGGCGTTGCCGTCGCTGCGGGCGAGCATCGGGGCGGCGCCGGTGGTCCGCAAGGTCGACAAGCTGTCCTGCGTGCGGTTCGCGTCGGCCCGCTACTCGGTGCCGACCACCTTGATCGGGACCCACGTTCATCTGGTCCATCACGGCGGCCGCCTGCAGGTCGTGGCCCCGACCACGGGGGAGATCGTCGCTGATCACGAGCTCGTCGCCCCCGGCCAAAGTTCGGTCCTGGACGCTCACTACGGCGGCCCGCGCCCGGCTCCCTCCCGCACGGTGCGCCCCAGATCCGCAGCGGAGCAACAGTTCTGCGCGCTTGGGGATGTCGCCGCGGCGTTCATCACCGGCGCCGCCGCGTCGGGTAACACCCGTCTGGGTGGTGAGCTGGTCGAGCTCAACGCGCTGGCCGCCGCGCACGGGCAGGCCGTGTTCCTCGCTGCCCTGGCCCGGGCGGTCGCGTTCCGGCGCTGGCGAGCCGACGACGTGCGGTCGATTCTGGCTGCCGGCATCGGCACCCCCGACCCGGCCGCCACCGGTGACGCGCTGGTCATCGACCTGCCGGTCGCTGCTGGGCGGTCGCTGGCCCAGTACGCCCCGGCCGCGTCGGAAGCGACCTCGTGAACGCCCCGGCGCCTGAGCTGGCAGCGGACCTAACCGCCGGGCTGCGCCGGCTCAAACTCGCCGCGATGCGCGAGCTCGCCCCGACCCTGCTCGTGACTGCGAAGACCCAACGCTGGACCCCGGAGGAGATCCTGCGGACATTGGTCGAGGCCGAGATCACCTCCCGCGACGCGTCCAACGCCCGGGCCCGGCTCAAGGCCGCAGCATTCCCGGTGGTCAAGACCCTCGAGCAGTTCGACCTGACCGTCTCCTCCATCCCGGCCCCGACCTGGGCGTATCTGACCAGCCTGGAATGGATCCGCGCGAAGGAGAATCTCGCCCTCATCGGCCCGGCCGGGACCGGGAAATCCCACACCCTGATCGCCCTGGGCCACGCCGCCGTCGAGGCCGGTCACAAGATCCGATACTTCACCGCGGCCGACCTCGTGGAGACCCTCTACCGTGCCATCGCCGACAACTCCGTCGGCCGCGTCATCGAAACCCTGCTCCGCAACGATGTCGTCGTCGTTGACGAGGTGGGCTTCGCCCCACTCGACGACACCGGCACCCAGTTGCTGTTCCGGTTCGTCGCGGCCGCCTACGAACGCCGATCCCTCGCCATCGCCTCGCACTGGTCCTTCGAGGACTGGGGCCGGTTCCTACCCGAGCACACCACCGCCGTCAGCATCCTCGACCGACTCCTGCACCACGCCACCATCGTCATCACCACCGGCGACTCCTACCGCATGCGCGAGTCCCGCCAACCCCGAGGAGGCCACCCCATCAGCGTCTGAACTACCGCAAGGGGTGGGGACTTCTACTTGGCCACCAGCGGGGACTTCCACTTGGCCATTGACAGAGGTGTTGCGACGACCAGTTGAATCCGCCTTGCGACCCGGCATCCGAGTGATGGATCAGCTCCCCGGCGATCCTTGGGTGGCCCTCACGGCCACGCTGCCACAGCGCCATCCGTAGCGGGATCATCACCAGGTCGGTGTGCTTGGTCGTTGCGGCGTGCCAGGCCACGATCCGTTGGGCGTAGACATCGACGATGAACGCGACATAGGTAAACCCGGCCCATGTCCTGGCGTAGGTGAAGTCGGTGACCCAGGTCCGGTTCGGGGCCGCGGCGGTGAAGTCGCGATCGAGGAGGTCACCGGCCCGGGTGCCGTCCTTGGCCGGGATCGTGGTCCGGACGCCCTTGTCCCGCCTGACGCCTGACAGCGC
>JBPCRP010000061.1:0-16799 GCA_050996715.1 Propionibacteriaceae bacterium | reverse complement strand
CGTCGTTCCCCCCTCCCCCCAGCCCGCCCCCTGCGAACCCCGGCAACCCTCCGTCCCCCCCCCCCGCCACGACCACCTGGGCGACGGCCTGCGCGAACTGGTTGCTCGGCACCGTCCCGGTGGCCGCCGGCATGGCCGGCAGGCTCGGGTAGTCCGCCACCGGCAGCGCCTGCAGGGTGAACCGAGCACTGCCGCAGACGATCTCCATCCGGGTGCCGTCGGAGCTCAGCTCGACCGGCTTGGCCGGGAGCGACCGGGCGATGTCGGAGAGCAGCCGCCCCGAGACCAGCGCCTCGCCCTCGTCGCTGACGTCGGCCGTCAGCGAAACCTGGGCCGAGGTCTCGTAGTCGAAGCTGGACAGGGTAACTCCCGACGCGTCGGCCCTGATCAGCAAACCGGCCAGGATCGGCACGCTCGGCCGCGTCGGCAGACTCCGGGCTGCCCACTGCACTGCTTCGGCGAGCAGATCCCGCTCGAGCCTGATCTTCAAACCGTGCCTCCAGCCTCTGCAGTGGGCGCGCGCCCCGAGGTTCTCCGACACGGGTACGGCTCGCCGATCATAGTGAACCGGCTCCTGGGTGTCGGGGCGCGGGTTGTCGATCCTTGCAGAACATGGGGCCGAGCACACCCCGAACAGGTCGAGGTGGCGACGTTCGTCCACACGATTGCTCGCCATCTACTTCGATGGGTCGTGGAGATGTCATTCAGTTCGTCGTCGTCATAGGTGGTGTGGACGCTGTGGACAACTGCCGTTCAGCCTGGTCGGATCGCGTTCTGGAGCCGTCGTCGGCTGGGGACAACGCAGAACTACACGGGGAGGATCTCGGGACGACGTGTGCGGGTCCCGCTCGCCCGGCCCGTTGCTCCCCAGGAGCGGGCGCGCTCGTACCCAGTTGTCCACAGGTTCATCCCCAGGTGTGGGTGACGGCCGGACAACGGGTCGGTAAGGATGTCGGAGTCCGGTCGTCACGCAGGAAACACGGCCACGACCGGGATGGGGGTACGACGGTGTGCGCGTTGCCGCGACCGGGAGGGTCTAGCGCTGGTGGCCCTGTTGACGGATCCGGTTGGTGAGCTCGGTGACCTGGTTGTAGATGCTGCGACGCTCCGCCATCATTGTGCGGATCTTGCGGTCGGCGTGCATCACCGTGGTGTGGTCGCGGCCGCCGAACTGCTGACCGATCTTGGGCAGGGACAGGTCGGTGAGCTCACGACAGAGATACATGGCGATCTGCCGGGCCGTCACCAGCACATGAGTTCGGGACTGGCCGCACAGGTCGTCGATGCTCAGCCCGAAGTAGGCCGCCGTCGCGGCGATGATGCTGCCCGAGGTGATCGGTGCCTCACCGCCCTCCGGGATGAGGTCCTTGAGCACGATCTCGGCCAGGACGAGATCGACCTGCTGCCGGTTGAGGCTCGCGAAGGCGGTGACCCGGATCAGCGCACCCTCGAGCTCGCGAATGTTCGTCTGGATCTTGCTGGCGATGAACTCGAGCACGTCGGGACCTGCGGTGAGACGTTCCTGGGCGGCCTTCTTGCGCAGGATGGCGATCCGGGTCTCGAGGTCGGGGGGCTGGACGTCGGTAATCAGGCCCCACTCGAAGCGGCTACGCAGGCGCGACTCGACATGCTCAAGCATCTTGGGGGGCCGGTCGGAGGTCATCACGATCTGGCGCTGCGCGTTGTGCAGGGTGTTAAAGGTGTGGAAGAACTCCTCTTGGGTCTGCTCCTTGCCCTCCAGGAACTGCACGTCGTCGACCAGCAGCACGTCGACGTCGCGGTAGCGCCGCCGGAACTCGTTGGTCTTGTTGTCGCTGATGGCGTTGATGAAGTCGTTGGTCAGCTCTTCGGTGGAGACGTAGCGAACCCGGACGCGGTCGTAGTAGTTGCGGATGTAGTGACCGAGCGCGTGCAGCAGATGGGTCTTCCCCAGCCCGGACTCCCCGTAGATCATCAGCGGGTTGTACGACTTGCCGGGCGCCTCAGCGACCGCGACGGCCGCCGCATGGGCGAACCGGTTCGAACTGCCGATCACGAAGGTCTCGAAGGAGTACTTGGGGTTCAGCCTCGAGTCGGTGTCGCGTCGGAACGAGTCACGGCGACCCGCCGACGCGCCCTCGGGTGATCGGGAGCCGGGGGCGTGACCGGGAAGGCGGCTGTCACCCTCCCGCAGATCGGGACGGGAGTCGCCTGGACGCACGTCGGGGGGCAGGAACTCCCCCAGAGCCGGCCCGTGGCGATCGGCCGGACCGCCGGGGTGACCCGTCAACGGTGGCAACGTGCGCGGGACGAAGATTGGTGGGTCCTGGTGGGTGTCGGCGTCCTGTTCGTCGTCGACCCGCGACGGACCACGTCGGAAACCGGTCTCGGATCCCGCCGGGTCCAACCCCGTCCGATCCGGTTGCGACCCGCCGTGGTCGGGCTCGGCCGACTCCAGGTCGAGGGTGAAGTCAACGATCACCGCAACCCGGGTCGGTCGGCCGAAGAACTGGCCGAGGGCGGCTTCGATGCCGGGCCGGAAGCGGGTCTCGAGCTGGGCCCGGGAGAACTCGCTCGGCACAGCCACCATCAAGGTGTTCTCGTGGAAGGTGAGGGCGCGGCTGTGATTGAGCCAGACGCGCTGTTCGGCGGGGAACTCGTCACTGATCCGCTGCCAGGCGGCAGCGACGACCTCGGCACTCGGCCCTGGTGGACGGTCGACCCGTTCGGTCTCCGCACTGCCACCCTGGACCGGGTCCTGGCGTTCCGGCTCACTCACGCGTGTTCCACCATCTCTGAGCCGTCCCCCAATTGTCCCGTCCGTGCACCACTCACCCGGGGCGCGTTGAGGCTCCGTCGTTGGAGCTGCCGACGTCTTGGGGGCGGCGTCGCGTCGCATAGGAATCCGAGGCCGGGGGGTGGCTGCCGTGATCATGTGTTGCCGTGGCTGGTCGTGTTGCGTCTCGCTGGTCGGTCGTCTTGCGTTCTCGCAGGTCCTGCTGTCGAGCCACTGACTCTAGTCGATCCACACAGTTATCCACACGTGTGGAGGAAGGATTCAGCGCTAGACCCCCGCCTTCGGTTCGAGAAGTGAAGCGGTCAGGACATCGTTGTGACGCGAAAAAATAACCACGTCTGAGGGGCGTTGGCAACCCATCGCGAAGAATTGCGGGGTTTCGACGGCGTGTCGGGTGGACAACGAACGCTGAGCGAATTGCCGGGCCCCGCCGCGGGGGTTTTGACCTGCGGATGAGCCCCGCGTACCGTAGATAGGTCGCTCGGTTGCGGGCGAGGTCACGCGTACGTCGATGCGTTCGACTCTTTGCCCGACCGAGCCCGATCCTGAACCAGAGCACGTCGATGATTGTGGGAGTCCAACCGTGACCAAGCGCACCTTCCAGCCGAGCAACCGACGGCGTAGCCGCACGCACGGTTTCCGACTTCGGATGCGGACCCGTGCGGGTCGGGCCATCATCGCTGCTCGCCGCCGCAAGGGCCGCGACAAGCTGTCCGCCTGAGTCGTACCGACCTCGAGGGGCGCTTGTGCTGCCACGGCCGTACCGCATGGTAGCGAGCACTGAGTTCGCCACCACAGTGCGTCGTGGCCGGCGCACGGGTCGCCCTTCCCTGGTGGTGCACAGCGATCTCGCGACGCACGAGCACGGGGTCGGCCCGGATGTCCGGGTCGGTTTCGTGGTGTCCAAAGCCGTGGGCGGAGCGGTGGTGCGTAAGCGGGTGCAACGACGGCTACGGCACCTGGTCGCCGCCCGCGTCGCACTGGCACCCGCTGGGCTCCGAGTCGTGATCCGGGCCCTGCCCGCCGCGGCGAACCAGCCCGATCGGCTGGTCGAGGACCTCGGCGTGGCGTGGTCGACCGCGGCCCGGGCCGGCTGGGTGCGTTCGGGAAAGGTCGAGGCATGAGGGCCGCTCGATGAAGGCCGCTCAATGAAGGCCGCTCGATGAAATACGTGCTGATCGGTCTGCTCAAGGCCTACCGGCTGGTGATCAGCCCGCTCTACGGCCAGGTGTGCCGGTACTACCCGTCGTGCTCTGCGTACGCGTTGGGGGCCGTCCAACGTCACGGTGCCGTGCGTGGCAGCTGGCTGGCGATCCGCCGATTGGTCCGTTGCCACCCGTGGGCCGCGGGCGGCTACGACCCGGTTCCGGGGACCGAGCGCCCCGACGGCGCGGTAGCCGGCGGTGACCACCCAGTCGACGACGACCGACCGGAGGGGAACCAGAACGACCCGCACGCGGACCCCGACCGCGTGACACGGTGGACCACGACCTTGGGGGGATCGGCGAGAATGGGCGACGAGCCGGTTCCCGGCCTCGGGAGTGACGTGATGGTGAGTGACCAGAAGGCTGAAGGCGACATGCGAGGAGATCGACCGTGAGTGCGTTGTTGGCCGGGCTGGCCCCGATGATGGTGCCGATGGCCTGGTACTCCCCGTTCGTGAGCTTCGGCAGCGCGATCATGCAACCGCTCTACTGGGTGGTGTCGGGTCTGCTGGTCCTGTTCCACGCGGTGTGGTCGCCGGTTTTCGGCGCGAACAGCGGCTGGACGTGGACGTTGGCGATCATCTCGCTGACCGTGGTGATCCGGACGGCGCTGATCCCGCTGTTCGTGAAGCAGATCAAGTCCTCGCGCAACATGCAGATGTTGCAGCCGAAGGTCCGCGAGCTGCAGAAGAAGTACGGACACGACCGCGAGAAGCTCGGTCAAGAGACCATGAAGCTCTACAAGGACAGCGGGACGAACCCGTTCGCTTCCTGCATGCCGCTACTGCTGCAGTCCCCCATCTTCATCGCGCTGTTCCGGGTGCTGGACGGGGCGTCGCGTCTGGACCCCAGCGGCAACCCGGTCGCCCGCGGTCACTGGCTGAAGATCAATCCGGACCTACTGGTCTCGCTGAACGGCGCCACGATCTTCGGCGCGAAGATCTCCGACAAGCTCTGGCCGTTCGGCTCGACCAACGTCAACGTGATCATCGTGACGGTGGTGCTCATCTTGGCCATGACGGCCACGCTGTTCACGACCCAGCTGCAGCTGATGCGCAAGAACATGCCGCCCGAGGCGCTCGAAGGCCCGTTCGCGCAGCAGCAGAAGATGATGCTGTATCTCTTCCCGGTGTTTTTCGCAGTCGGCGGCGTCAACTTCCCCGTGGGCGTGCTGATGTACTGGTTCACCTCGAACCTGTGGACGATGGCGCAGCAGTTCTATGTAATCCGACGCAACCCCGCCCCGGGCACCCCGGCGTACGCCGCGTGGGAGGCTCGGAAGAAGCACAAGCTCCTGTCCGTCTCGCCGGGGGCGGATGTTGCCGCGGTCACCAACGGCTCGAACGGGGAGTCCACCAACGGGCACCGGGTCGCCACCAACGGTGATCAGCCCACCCGACAGGTGCCGGCCCGTCAACAGCCGAATCGCCAGCAGCCGCGCAAGCAGACCCGCTCGCAGCGGCGCATCTGACCCGAGGCGGGACGCGTCGGCCCGGACGGGACCGACGCGGGGTGCGACTGGCACCCCTCACCGAATCACCCGAACCGATGGTGCCTGAGCGACCGCCGCCGGCACCGGACAGCGAACGCCCACCGTGGGCACGAAGGAGCGAGCACCCATGACCGACTCTTCGGTTGGTACCCCCGACCCGACGGAACGCCCCGGGACCGGCGAGGGGGGCACCTCCGTCCCGTCCGAGTCGACGGGCGACGGCCAGGGCGCCACCCCGCAGACCGAGACGTACGAGGCTGCCCAGGAAGGCCTGGACGCTGTGGGGGAGTCGGGCGACGGGACCGGGGCCGTGTCCAACGGCGCGGCAGCGGCGAGCGACAGCGAGACGACGGGCGACGACGTCGTGGCTGCAGGCGATCCTCCGGAGCAGAACAGGGAGGACGGGACCCGCAACGAGGACGAGTCTGAGAGCGAGAACGACGCCGACGACGCCGACGACGCCGACGACGACAACCCGCTCGACACCGAGGGTGAGATCGCGGCCGACTACCTCGAGGAACTGCTCGACATCGCCGACCTGGACGGCGACATCGACACCTACGTCGAGTCCGAGCGTGCGCATGTCTCGATCGTCACTGAGGCGGAGCTGCTGGTCGGTCCCCACGGTGAGGTACTCGAGGCGTTACAGGAGCTCTCGCGACTGGCGGTGATGACGGAGACGGGTCACCGCAGCCGGCTCATGCTGGACGTCGCCGGCTACCGGGATCGTCGGCGCACGGTACTCGCCGAGTTGGCGTCGGAGGCCGTGCAGGAGGTGCGTAGCTCAGGTGATGCCGTCCGGCTGTCCCCGATGAACCCGTTCGAGCGCAAGATAGTGCACGACGCGGTGGCGGCGGCTGGCTTGACCAGCGAGTCCGAGGGCGAGGAGCCGAGCCGTCGGGTGGTCGTCCAGCCCGCATCCTGATGAGAATGGCACGATGACCGTCGATTTGAGCCGCTTCGGACCCCGGGCTTCGGCAATTAGTCAATATGTCGATATTTTAGCAAGTCGGGGCATCGAACGGGGTCTGATCGGCCCCCGCGAGGCTGATCGGATCTGGGAGCGGCACATCCTCAACTCGATCGCCGTCTCGGATCTGATTCCAGTCGGCTCGGACGTCGCCGACGTCGGGAGTGGTGCTGGTCTGCCAGGTATCCCGCTGGCCTTGTTTCGTCCTGATCTGCGGATGACGTTGGTCGAGCCCCTGCTCCGCCGGTTCACCTTCCTCACGGAGGTGGTCGAGGAGCTCGGGCTCCAGGAGCAGGTCGTCGCACGGCGTTCCCGTGCGGATGAGCTCGATGACCGGTTTGACGTTGTTACCGCGCGAGCCCTCGCTCCGCTGTCGCGCCTGTTGACATGGTGCGCCGATCTGGTCCGCCCCGGTGGTCAGATCCTGGCCATCAAGGGGCAGACCGCCGCCGGCGAGATCGCCGAATCCGCCCCGTATCTGCGCCGGCGCAGGTTGACAGCCGAGCTGTTGACGGTTCGTGCCGATGTAAATGCCGAGCCGACAGCAGTTGTCCGGGTGGCGTTCCCGAGTCCGTGAGGTTCGTCCAGTAGCCTGGCGCCGTGCAGCACCGGGGAGGCGACCTGACCGCGACGACGGCGACCCGATCTCTGGTGGCTCGAGTCCGGCAGGCCTCGGGTGCTCTCAGTGGTGGTCTCGGGTGGCCCTTGGGGACGAGGTCCGGCCCGCTGGTCGGCTGGCCCAATGTTTCACGTGAAACGGCGGCTTCGGACGCAGGACGTGGTTCCAGGCGGGCGGCACCTACCGGCACAGACGGCAACGTCCGGGAGAGCGCGGATCTCGAACTGACCGCTGCTGCCCCGGGGCTCCCGCAGGCAGGACCGCGGAATGACAGCGCTAAGTTGACCCAGGAAGCGGCTGACCCGCTGTACGACACGCCGGTAAACCCACGGAACGAGCCTGCGGCGCCGACGGCAACCCTGCGCGCCGAGCAGGCGCCGCCGACGGCGGTAATCCTGCGGGTCGAGCCCGCCTCGTCGACGCCAAGCCCGAGAGACGACCCCGGTCCGCCGACGGCAAGCCCGAGAGACGAGCCCGCTCCGCCGCCTGACCTGCCCCCGGCCAAGGTGGTGCGGTTACCGGCGTCCGAGGTCGACGCTGGCGAACTGGACGTGGCGCTCAGCCAAGAGGTCGGGTTGGCGGCGCCCGCGCCGGATACCGGGTACGACCAGGGAGAGCCGGTCGGCGCCGTTCCCGTCGTGGACGCGCGGCTCCCATCGGAGCTGTACTCCCGCTCAGGTGACGCTCGAGGCGCCGCGGCGGCTCGCCCGACCGGCTCGGCGTCGCCACCGACCTCTGTTTCACGTGAAACACCGAAGTCAGCCCCGGCCGCGCTCCCCGAGCCCGCCGCCCCCCGCGTTTTCGTGGTCGCCAACCAAAAGGGTGGGGTCGGCAAGACCACCACCACCGTCAACATCGGGGTCGCGTTGGCCCTCGGTGGTCTGAGCGTTCTGATCGTCGATCTCGACCCGCAGGGAAACGCGTCCACTGCCTTGGGGGTGGACCACCGGCCAGGTATCCCCGGCACCTACGACGTGCTGATCGGCGGCCGGTCCATCGCGGACCTGGTCGTGGACTCCCCCGAAGCCCCAATGCTCAAAGTACTGCCGGCGACCGTGGACCTCGCCGGAGCCGAGATCGAGCTTGTGTCGGTGGTCGCCCGGGAGAACCGGTTGCTCCGTTCGGTGCGGGCCTACCTCAAGGACAACCCCACTGACTACGTCTTCTTCGACTGTCCCCCGTCACTCGGGCTACTGACCCTCAACGCGCTGGTCGCGGCCAACGAAATCCTCATCCCTATCCAGTGCGAGTACTACGCCCTCGAAGGGGTGTCGCAGCTGATGCGCACCATCGATCTCGTCAAGGGTGAGCTCAACGACGACTTGGCACTCAGTACCGTTCTGTTGACCATGTACGACGCCCGGACCCGGCTGGCCGCTCAGGTGGCGGATGAGGTGCGTACCCACTTCGTGGAACAGACGCTGCCGGTCGTCATTCCCCGGTCGGTCCGCATCTCGGAGGCGCCCAGCTACGGGCAAACAGTGATGACCTATCATCCGGACTCGGCCGGCGCTCGGTGCTACCGGGAAGCCGCGACGGAGATGGCGCGGCGGGGCGCCGCGGATCCCCACGGACCCCGTCCTGACTAGCGACGACCGTGCGGGCCGTGGGTCGCACCACGAAACCACCACTACCGACGGGTACGACAAGGGAGCAGATATGCCGACGAGCCCACCCCGCGGACTCGGTCGCGGACTTGGCGAGTTGTTCCAACGCACCGAGCCGACCCGAGCCGACGTGCCGACGGCTCCGTCCCGGACGTCAGTCTCCGCGATAGCTGATGCCCACGTCCCACCACCGCCACCCACCGAGAGTTCCGACGCGTCGACAGCCGAGGTCGACGTCGACGTCGACGTAGCATCCTCGGTGGCGTTGGTCCCGGTTCCGGCGGGGTCCTCTTACGCCGAGGTCCCGGTCGAGGCGATCACCCCAAACCCCCGGCAGCCGCGAAGCGTCTTCGATGAGGACGCGCTCAACGAGCTGGTGGCTTCCATCGGGGAGGTGGGCTTGCTGCAGCCCGTCGTCGTGCGGCCAATCGAGGGCAGTGACTCGGAAGGCCCGGTGCCGGGAGACCGACGGTACGAGCTGGTGATGGGGGAACGACGGTGGCGGGCTGCGCAACGGGCCGGACTCACGGTGGTGCCGGCGATCATCCGGCGGACCGAGGACCACGACCTGCTGCGGGACGCTTTGCTGGAGAACCTGCACCGAGCTCAGCTGAACCCGCTGGAGGAAGCGGCCGCCTATCAGCAGATGCTGGATGACTTCGGTTGCACCCAGGAGGAGCTGGCACAGCGGATCAAGCGATCTCGACCGCAGATCTCGAACACGATCCGCTTGCTGCGGCTACCGCCGACGGTGCAACGCCGGGTCGCCGCGGGGGTCCTGAGCGCCGGACACGCCCGGGCGCTGTTGGTCGTCGAGGATCCCGCGGCGCAGGAACGACTGGCTCAGCGTGTCGTGGCGGAGGGGCTCTCGGTGCGCAGCACGGAGGAGATCGTCACTCTCGGCGACGGTGATCGACGATCCGCCCCCCGGCGACGACAGCAGACCGCAGCCGATCCGGCCACCGACGAACTGGCCGCACGGCTGTCCGACCATCTGGAGACACGCGTCCGGGTGGATCTGGGTCGGACTCGGGGCCGGATCACGATCGACGTAGCGTCGTTCGACGACCTCCGTCGGGTTGCGGAGGCGATGGGTCTAGTTGACGACTTGTCGACAAATACTTAAAGCGATTCGGTGGGGTGTGATTCGGCAGTGGGTTGTGGCAGCACCGGGTCGCTGAGGCTGGCGTGCTCGGCCGCCAGCTTTCGCTTGACGTTCTTGGTGGCCGACCGCTCGGCGACGAACGACAGGAAGGGCACGGTGCCGGCGAGGGCGATGAGGAGCAGCCGCTTCCAGGACCACTTAGCCCGGCGGCCCAAGTCAAAGGCGGTGATCAGCAGCACCATGTAGAGCCACCCGTGAGGGATCGCCGTCCACAACACCACCCGGTCGTCGCCTCGGAGATGCTCCAGCGGTACCCCGATGCAGACCAGCACCACCAACAGGGTGCCGACGAGGTAGGCCATGAACCGATACCGCAGGAGAGCGCCACGCATGGTCCCGAGCGTACGTCAGGCGTGGGGACGAGCCGGTCACGGAGCGGCCGGCGACCCGTCCGCCTGCTGCGAGAGCCTGGTGACGGCGTCGGGCGGTGTCTCCTCGGCGGGTGTGTCCTCGACGCCTTCGAGCAGGGCGTAGTCGTCGGCCTGGGCCATGTCGCGGACCATCTTGCCCGCCATGGCCAGGGCGAACGCCGCGAACACCCACCACTGCAAGGCGTAGGCCGCGTTCCTCAGCCGGCCCTTCGACTCGGGCAGCTCGGCGGTGGCCGCCGACAGTCCCTGCGCCTCGGCATCGGCCGCATCCAGCGTGACGAAGCCGGGGATGAGAGGTGGGGACCAGCTCTGGGCGACGACGGCGAGCTGGATACTGGTCGGAGCCGCCGGGTCGTTGCTGTCGTGGGGGCCGTTGACCGCAACCGGGCCACCGCTGGTGGATTCCGAGGGCAGGAAGACCCCGGCTTCCTGCACGGTCCCGGCGGGAGGTGCTGGGGGGTGGGCGGTGGTGGCGGGCACCGTGCCCCGGACCACGGGCAGCACGCTCCGGTCCGCGAGGGTGAGACCGGAGAGCACCCTGCTGGGTCCGCCGGCGGGGTCGCGGATCAGAAGCTGCAGGGCAGGGTCGTAGGTCCCGGTGAAGGCGACGGTCCGGCCGTACCCGTCGCCGACGGTGCTGCCCGCGGTCGCGACCGAGGCCAACGCGACCGGGGGCTCGGCCGCGCGGTCGGCGGCGACCTGGTTCCCCTGCGCACGGTAGACGTCGAGTTGCCAGATGCCGAGCACGACCATCGCCGCAGCCAGCAGGCTGCCCAGCAGCAGCACGCCGGCCTGCCGGAAAACGAGGGGGCCGGAGGAGAGCACCGTCAGCTACCGCGGGCGTTGAGCACGGGTGTCCGGCTGCCCCGGCTGCGCGCCGCCTGCACCAGGTCACGGCTCATCTTGCCGAGGCTCCAGCCGGCGGCGCGGATCGCGAGCGGCACGGCTGAGGTCTCGGTCATCCCGGGGGCGACGTTGACCTCCAGGAAGGTCGGCCGGCCCTGCTCGTCGACGATGATGTCGGTGCGGGAGAGGTCGGCCAGGCCGAGCACGTCGTGGACCTGGAGGGCCAGCGTGGCGCACGCGGCCGCGACGTCGTCGGGCAGCTCGGCGGGGCAGAGGAACCGGGTCTCGCCCGCGGTGTAGCGGGCGGCGTAGTCGTAGACCCCGGAGTCGGGCCGGATCTCCACCGCAGGCAGAGCGGTCGGCCCGTCACCGCGATCGACCACGGCGACGGTGACTTCGGTGCCGGCGACGAAGCTCTCGACCACCGCCACCGGACCGTAGGCGAACGCGCCGACCATCGCCGACGGCAGCTCCTCGGCGCTGCTCACCTTGCTGATCCCGAGAGCCGATCCGCCACGCGACGGCTTGACCATCATCGGGAACCCGATTTGGTCGCCCAGCGCCCGGACCAGCGTGGCCGCACCGAGCTCACGAAAGGTCTCGTGGGGAAGGGCCACCTGCCACGGGGTGCGAACGCCCGCTTCCGCGACCACCGTGGTGGCGATGGACTTGTCGAAGGCGAGCCGCGATGCCGAGCCGATCGACCCGACGAACGGCACGCCGAGCAGGGTCAGCACCTCGCGCAGGGCGCCGTCCTCACCCGCTTCCCCATGCAGCAGGGGGAAGACCACGACGTCGCCGAGATCGGCCAGGCGCTGGACCAGGGCCGAGTTGACGTCGCACTCCACCACCTCGATCCCCTCGGAGCGCAGGGCCTCGGCCACCCGTCGGCCCGACCGCAGGGACACGTCTCGTTCGTGGCTGAGCCCGCCGGCCAGCACCACCACGGTCTCGCTCATGGGTCGACTCGCTGGTCAGTCATGGGGTGGGTCCTCAGTTCTGGTTGGCGCCGGGCGCCTCGTAGGGCTGGATCTGGCGCGGTCGTCGAGGTGTCCCAGACGACGGCGCCGCAAACGACTGGGAACCGAACGTCTGCTGAACGGTGCGCTCGTATTCCAGCACCTCACCCAAGCGCCGGCAGCCCTCGACGATCCGCTCGGGCGTGGGGAAGCAGTAGGAGAGCCGCATGAAGCGTGAGCCGAACCCGTCGGCGTAGAACGCGGTCCCCGGAACGTAGGCGACCCGGGCCGTCACCGCGCGGGGGAGCATGGCCTGGGCGTCGAGACCTTCCGGGAGCCCGACCCAGACGAAGAACCCCCCGCCGGGGTGGGTCCAGGTCGTGCCCGGCGGCATGTGGGCCACCAGACCCCGCATCATGGCGTCGCGACGGTCGCGGTACATCTCGCGGAAGACCTTGATCTGGCCGTGCCAGTCGTGGCTGGAGAGGTAGGCGGAGACGGCGAACTGACTGAACACCGGTGGACACAGGGTGGCCGACTCCTGAGCGAGCACCAGCTTCTCGCGGACCGCGTGCGGAGCGAGGACCCAGCCGATCCGGAAACCGGGGGCGAAGGTCTTGGAGAACGAACCGAGGTAGACCACGGTCTCGGCGTCGAAGGAGCGCATGGCGGGGATCGGTTCGGCGTCGAAGCCGAGCAGTCCGTAAGGGTTGTCCTCGACGACCAGCAGGTCGGCCTGCTTGGCGATCTCGACGATCTCGCGTCGTCGGGCCAGGGTCTGGGTGACGCCGGCCGGGTTGTGGAAATTGGGGATGGTGTAGCAGAACTTGACCTTCTTGCCGGCCCGTTGGCACGCGGTGATGGCCTCGCGCAATGCGTCGGGTTGCAGACCGTGGTCATCCATGGCCACGTGCACGACCTCGACCTGGTAGGACCGCAGCACCCCGAGCGCACCGACGTAGCTCGGGGCCTCGCAGATCACCACGTCACCCGGGTCGCAGAAGATGCGGGTGACCAGGTCGAGCCCCTGCTGGGAGCCGACGGTGACGGCGATGTCGTCGGGGTGGGCCGTGATCCCCTCGAGCCGCATCACCTCGCAGATCTGTTCGCGGAGCATCGGCTCACCCTGGCCGGAGCCGTACTGCATGGCCTGGCGACCGTTGCCCACGACCAGCTCGCTGAGCACGCTGCCGACCACGTCGAGGGGCAGGTCGGCGATGTTGGGCATCCCGCCGGCCAATGAGACGACCTCGGGACGGTTGGCCACGGCGAACAGGGCCCGGATGGCTGAGGCGGTCATCCCGTGGGTCCGCGCGGCGTAGCGGTCGACGTAGTTGTCGAGTCGGGTGTCGGTGCGGCGCGGGACAGCTACCTCCCGCTCGGGATGGTTCACCCGACAAGGGTGCCTCATCGCCGGGCACGCGCATAGCATGGCCCCATGCCCGGCTTGCCGCACGTCACCGACGCCGGGACGGGCGGCCCGGCTGACCCTCGGCCGTACGTCCGCTGGTCGCTGTGGCTCGCGGCCGGGATGATCGCCGGTCTGCTTGCGGGCTTCGCGGTCGGTCTCGGGCGTCCACGCCCCCGACAGAGTTCCCCCGAGGCCCGGTGAGGACGTTCGCGCAGCCCGGACGGCTCCACCTGAGCGAGGAGACGGAGCGCTGATGGGGGTACGACGACGGATCGCGCCGCTGACGCGTGACCAGCTGGTGCGGCTCTCGCAGGCGGGCGCCGTGCCCGAACCCAGCCCGATCGCCGGCCCCGACGGGCATCTCAGCTCCCGCAGCTCCTCGATCGGCAACGGTGCGTCCGGCCCCGGACCGGGGACGCCCGACGGCACCGATCAGGTCGAGACGCAGGATCTCACCCGGCCGGTGCTGACGAGCTGGGCCGAGCACACGCTCACCGAGTGGGGACATTGCGGCATGCTCGCCGAGCACGAGGGCGAGATCGTCGGCTACCTGACGCTGGTTCCGGCGGCCCGGGTGCCGCGCCAGGGGCCGTTCGCCACGACGAGCTTCGGGACGGACGCGGCGGTGGTGCTCGGCGCCTACGTGGTGGCGGACTGGACCCGGCAGGGGATCGGGCGTCAGCTGATCCAAGCGGCCGCGGCTGATCTGGTCGGTCGGCGGATCGCCGCCCTCGAAGCGGTGGGTCGGCCGACCAACAGCGTCGTCGACCTCGGCGGTGGGCTACCCGAGGGTTGGCTCACCGCCGTCGGCTTCCGGTTGGTCCGTGCTCATCCGCTGGCGCCGCGCTACCGGATGAGCCTCAGCTCGACCCTGCGGTGGCGCCCGGATCTGTCCGCCGCCTGGCACCGGATCGCTGGTCTGGTACCGCAGGCTGCCCCGCCGGAGCCGGCGCGGTTCGGTACCCACCGCTGGGTGGAACGGCAGTCCGAGAGCCGCCCGGGAGACCACCGACGCGTGCCGCCCGAGGTCGGCTGACCCGCGACAAGATGCCCACGCGTCACCATCGACGGCTGCGCAGCCAGGCGCTGTCGAGGTCGAGATCGTCGACGTACCCCTGGCCCAGGAACCGGTCCCACGGGTGGACCCCCGCTCCGCCCCAGGTCAGGGTGCGTTCCCGGTCAAGGGCCTGGAGGTCGAGCAGGGTCGCGACCAGTTCGGCGGGCGAGGCGCCGGCGTACCCGGCGAGGATCGCCAACCGGTGGACGTAGTCGGGCTCGTTCGCGAAGCCACTCTCAGCCCAGAGCCGGGGCCGCAGCGGGACGGTGTAGTAGGCGAGGTGGGCGAAGTCCCAGAACTCGGGGGCCGGCTCGAGAAAGTCCCAATCGATCACCCCGACCAGCTCGGTGACCCCGTCGGTGTCCTTCCACAGCGTGTTCCAGAGCGCGAGATCGCCATGCCGGAGGGTGACGTTGTGCCCACCAGGCACACCACCGTGACGCCAGACGTCGTGCGCCGACACCGGGTAGGTCCGGAGGGCCGTCGCCAACTCGGCACCCATCCGGCCCACCTGGCGCAGGCCCTCGTCGGTGCGCAGTACCGCCGGCCAGGGGCGGAACGCGGTCGTCCCCGGCAGGTAACCGACCACCTCGCGGCCCTGGTCGTCGAGCCCGAGCGGCGGGGGGGAGTAGCCGAAACCGGCGGCGCCGAGATGAGCCAACACAGCCTGCACGCTGGGTGTCCAGGGCCCTGCGGTGCGTCGCACAGTGTCCCCCACCCGGACGACGTCGTTGACCTCCCCGCCCTCCAGCGGGAACTCGACGGTGTCGGCTATGCCCCCACCCCGCCGAGGATCAGAGATATTCCTCGATCGCCCCGAGCAGGACCGACTTGGATTTCGCGCCCTTGAACGCCTTGACCAGTTCGCCCTTGACGTAGACCTGGATCGTCGGCAGACCCTGCACGTAGTTGGTCGCCGGGGTCACCGGGTTGGTGTTGGTGTCCATCTTGACGAAGGTCACCTTGTCGCCGTGGGTCGCGGCGAGCTCTTCGATGATCGGAGAGATCTGCTTGCACGGACCGCACCAGTCGGCCCAGTAGTCGACCATGACCGGCTTGTCGGACTTGAGGACGACCTCGTCGAAGGTCGCGTCGGTGACGTCGTTGACCGCACCCATGTGGTTCTCCTTGGTCGTGGCTTGCGTTGCCCGTCGTTGTTGCGTGGTCCTGTGTATCAGCCGACGGGGACAGCCGACACCAGGGCGGCGGCGGGGTGCTCCGGGTCGGCGGCATCGTCGAGATCAGCGAGGTAACGCTCGGCGTCGAGGGCGGCGGCGCAGCCACTCCCGGCGGCGGTGACAGCCTGCCGGTAGGTGTGGTCGACGAGGTCGCCGCAGGCGAAGACGCCGGTCAGGTTCGTCCGGGTCGTCGCCGGCTCGGTGAGCACGTAGCCTTCCTCGTCGAGGCGGATCTGCCCGCGCAACAGCTCACTGCGAGGGTCGTGCCCGATCGCGATGAACAGACCGGACACCTCGAGTTCGCGTTCGGCACCCGTCTCGGTGTCGCGCAGGGTGAGACCTCGGAGGGTCTTGTCACCGTGGATGGCGGTGATCTCGGAGTTCCAGGCGAAGCGGATCTTGGGGTCCTTCTCGGCGCGAGCGGCCATGATCTTGCTGGCCCGTAATTCGCCCCGGCGGTGGATCACGGTCACCGACGTCGCGAACCGGGTGAGGAAGGTCGCCTCCTCCATCGCGGAGTCGCCGCCACCGATCACCGCGATGTCCTTGTCGCGGAAGAAGAAGCCGTCGCAGGTGGCGCACCAGGAGACGCCGTGACCCGACAGCCGGTCCTCGTCGGGCAGGCCGAGCTTGCGGTAGCCGGACCCGGTCGCCAAGATCACGGCGCGGGCCAGGAACTCGGTGCCGTACGCGTCGGAGACCCGCTTGAGCTCACCGGTCAGATCGACCGAAGCGACGTCCTCGGTCACCAGTTCCGCTCCGAAGCGCTCGGCCTGCGCCCGCAGGTTGTCCATCAGCTCAGGGCCCATGATGCCGGTGGGGAAACCCGGAAAGTTCTCGACCTCGGTGGTGTTCATCAGTGCCCCGCCGGCGGTCACCGAACCCTCGAAGACGAGCGGCTTCAGGTCTGCACGCGCAGCGTAGATGGCGGCGGTGTAGCCGGCTGGGCCGCTCCCGATGATGATGAGGTCGCGGATCTGGGGGCTGGCGTCGGTCATTGATCCTCAGTTCCCACGGGGCAGGTGCCCATTGTCGGCGC
Organism: Propionibacteriaceae bacterium; assembly: GCA_050996715.1. Lineage (GTDB taxonomy): Bacteria > Actinomycetota > Actinomycetes > Propionibacteriales > Propionibacteriaceae > Microlunatus. Next base: position 104 of record JBPCRP010000061.1, on the reverse strand, counting down.
TCGTGTCGCCTCTGACAACCAGAGCGGCCAGGGTGCTATTCCGGTGCGCCGGCGCACCGCAGCCACTCACCAGCCCACCGCCCGGGCCAGCCCCTCGGCGTAGG
>JBPCRP010000170.1:0-28144 GCA_050996715.1 Propionibacteriaceae bacterium | reverse complement strand
TCGCTGTCGCTGAAGGCGACGCAGGAAGACCCGTGGCAGGCGTTCGCCCGTACCCACCAGATCGGCCAGATCGTGCCCGGCAAGGTCACCAAGCTGGTGCCCTTCGGTGCGTTCGTCCGCGTCGAGGAGGGCATCGAGGGCCTGGTGCACGTCTCCGAGCTCGCCGAGCGTCACGTGGAGATCCCCGAGCAGGTCGTGCAGGTCAGCGACGACGTGACGGTCAAGATCATCGACATCGATCTCGAGCGTCGCCGGATCTCGCTGTCGCTCAAGCAGGCCAACGAGGGCGTCAACGTCGGTGCCGACGACTTCGACCCGACGCTTTACGGCATGGCGGCGTCCTACGACGAGCAGGGCAACTACCTGTACCCGGAGGGCTTCGACTCCGAGACGGGGGAGTGGCTCGAGGGCTACGACGAGCAGCGGGCTGCCTGGGAGCACCAGTACGCCGAGGCGCACGCCCGCTGGGAGCAGCACAAGAAGCAGGTCTCCGACGCCGAGACGGCCGAGGGTGTGGCTGCTGCCGGATCGTCCTACTCGTCCACCACGGGTGCCGAGCCGGTGGCCGCACCGACCGAGGACGGGGGCAGCGCTTCGGCCAGCCCGGTCGCTCCGGAGGGTTCGCTGGCGTCCGACGAGGCCTTGCAGGCGCTGCGGGACAAGCTCACCGGTCACGCCTGAGGTCACCATCGGTGGTGTGAGCCACTGCGTCCGCAAGGGGCCCCGTTCCGTTGGGAACGGGGCCCCTTGCGCTGCACTGGCGGATCCTCACGATCGTGGTCGGCACCCGCGGATCCGCGGCGGAGCTAGGGTCGTCGCCATGACGCAGTTCCGGGTCGCGCTGACCGGCGGAATCGGCTCGGGAAAGACCGCGGTCTCGGACAAGCTCGGCGAGCTCGGGGCCACTGTGATCGACTCCGACCTGCTCGCGCGGGAGGTGGTCGCCCCGGGCACTCCTGGCCTGGCCGCCGTGGTGGACCGGTTCGGGTCCGACCTGGTCACGACCGACGGAGCACTCGACCGGGCAGCTCTGGGACAGCTCGTGTTTGCCGAACCTGTTGCGCGCCGCGACCTGGAAGCGATCATCCATCCGCTGGTCCGCCAGGCCGCCGCGGCGCGGGCGTCGGCGGCGCCGGCGGACGCAGTCGTGGTGCAGGTGATCCCGCTGTTGGTCGAGACCGGGCAACAAGGGGCGTTCGACCTCGTCGTGGTGGTCGACGTCGATCCGGCTACCCAGCTCAGCCGGGTGATCGCGCGCGGTGGGGTGGACGCGACCGAAGCCGCCCGTCGGATCGCGGCCCAGGCCTCGCGCGAGCAGCGGTTGGTCGTGGCCGACGTGGTGATCGACAACTCCGGTGATCGCCGGCAGCTCGACGCCCGGGTCGAGCGGTGGTGGGCCGACCTGGTGGATCGGCCGGTGCCGCGCTGAACCGGTCCGTGTCCGTGTCGCGGATCGGTTTGGTCTCCCAGGCCACCGGCTGACCCAGCCTCGGTCCCGCGACGGCTTCGCGCCGACGGCGTACCCGCCGGTTGCGGACCCGTTTTGTCAGGAGCCGGTCGTAGGCTCCTGGCATGCGTCCGATTGAGGAGATCCAGCGTCGGGTGGCGCCGTTCCGCGTCGAGAGCGACTTCGACCCCGCCGGCGACCAGCCGACGGCGATCGCCGATCTCGAGCGAAGGATCAACGCCGGCGAGCAGGACGTCGTGCTGCTGGGTGCGACCGGCACCGGCAAGACGGCGACGGTGGCCTGGCTGGCCGAGCGGCTCCAGCGGCCCACGCTGGTCATGCAGCCTAACAAAACCCTGGCCGCCCAGTTCGCCAACGAGCTGCGCCACTTCTTCCCCAAGAACGCGGTCGAATACTTCGTCTCCTACTACGACTACTACCAACCCGAGGCCTACGTCCCCCAGACCGACACCTACATCGAGAAGGACTCCTCACTGAACGAGGAGGTCGAGCGGCTCCGGCACTCGGCGACCAACTCGCTGCTGACCCGGCGCGACGTCATCGTGGTGGCCACCGTGTCGGCCATCTACGGTCTGGGCACCCCGTCGGAGTACGTCGACCGGATGATCACGCTCAAGGTCGGCCAGGTGATCGAGCGCGACACCCTGCTGCGACAGCTCGTCGGCATCCAGTACGCCCGTAACGACCTTGCCGGCACCCGTGGCACCTTCCGGGTGCGGGGCGACACGCTCGAGGTCTTCCCGATGTACGAGGAGCTGGCGGTCCGGGTCGAGTTCTTCGGCGACGAGATCGAGGGACTGTCCTTGCTGCACCCCCTGACGGGCGAGGTGGTGACCGAGGACAAGGAGCTCTACCTCTTCCCGGCAAGCCACTACGTCGCCGGTCCGGAGCGGATGGAGAAGGCCATCACCGGTATCGAGGCCGAGCTCCACGACCGGCTCAGCGAGCTGGAGCGGGAGCAGAAGCTGCTCGAGGCGCAGCGGCTGCGGATGCGCACGAGCTACGACATCGAGATGATGCGCCAGATCGGCTCCTGCTCCGGGATCGAGAACTACTCCCGGCACATCGACGGGCGCGGCCAGGGCACCCCGCCGCACTGCCTGCTGGACTACTTTCCCGAGGACTTCCTGCTGGTCGTGGACGAGTCCCACGTGACGATCCCGCAGATCGGCGGCATGTACGAAGGCGACATGTCCCGCAAGCGGACCCTGGTCGACCACGGGTTCCGACTGCCGAGCGCGATGGACAACCGGCCGCTGCGGTTCGAGGAGTTCGTGGACCGGATCGGGCAGACCGTCTATTTGTCCGCGACTCCCGGCAACTACGAGCTGGCCAAGGGCGACGGCATCGTTGAGCAGCTGATCAGGCCGACCGGGCTGGTCGACCCCCAGGTCGTCATCAAGCCCACCAGGGGTCAGATCGACGACCTGATGGGCGAGATCAAGCTCCGGGCCGACCGCAACGAGCGGGTGCTGGTGACGACCCTGACCAAGAAGATGGCCGAGGACCTCACCGACTACCTGCTCGAGAACGGCGTCCGGACCCGCTACCTCCACTCCGAGGTCGACACCCTGCGGCGGGTGGAGCTGCTCCGCGAGCTGCGGATGGGTGAGTACGACGTGCTCGTCGGTATCAACCTGCTGCGGGAGGGGCTCGACCTCCCTGAGGTGTCGCTGGTGGCCATCCTCGACGCCGACAAGGAGGGGTTCCTGCGCAGCGCCAAGAGCCTGATCCAGACCATCGGACGGGCCGCTCGCAACGTGTCGGGTGAGGTCCACATGTATGCCGACGTGATGACCGACTCGATGACGTTGGCGATCGACGAGACCAACCGGCGGCGCGAGAAGCAGGTCGCCTACAACGTGGCGCACGGGGTGGACCCGCAGCCGTTGCGCAAGAAGATCGCCGACATCACCGATCTGCTGGCCCGCGAAGATGCCGACACCGAACAGCTGCTGTCGAGTGCGAAGTCCGGCGGCAACCGCAACACCCGCAACGGTCGCGACCCCTCGAGGACCCGTTCACCCGTGCCGGCCCTGCGGCTCGTCGATCGGGAGGACACCCGCCACCCCGGGGGAATGCCCGCCAGCGAGCTGGCCGAGCTGGTCCAGGACCTCACCACCCAGATGCACGGTGCGGCCGCCGACCTCCAGTTCGAGGTCGCGGCCCGGCTCCGCGACGAGATCCGAGACCTGAAGAAGGAGCTGCGGCAGATGCTGGAGGCCAGCCGCTGACCTCGGTCGCCGTCGGCTACCGCGCCACCGGTCGACCTGCGTCCGACCCGACCACAGTCATCGAGTTGGGCCAGCGCCGCGAGGGGTGGGAGGATGGTCGGTGGAGGGGAGTATTCCCACTCGCGCGTGTCGTCATCACGGCGATGACCAACAGGTCCCGCCCGGTGCGTGCGGCCGGTCTACCGGTGGAAGAGACCTCCGAGGTTCGGATCCCTACCCGTCTCGGAAGGCCCCCTGCTGGTGAACGTCCACATCTACGCCTGGGTGATTACGATCGCCGTGATGGTGGTCATCCTCGGCATCGACATCCTCGTGATCGGCCGCCGTCCCCACGAACCCTCGATGAAGGAAGCCGGCTTCTTCATCGCCATCTTCGTCGGACTGGCCGTCCTCTTCGGCATCGGGATCGGCATCGTGTCGGGACCGCAGTGGGCGGGCCAGTTCTTCGCCGGGTGGATCACCGAGTACAGCCTCTCGGTCGACAACCTGTTCATCTTCATCATCATCATGGGCAAGCTGGCGGTGCCCCGCCATCTGCAGCAGTTCGCCCTGCTCGTCGGGATCATCCTCGCGCTGATCTTCCGCGGCATCTTCATCGCCGCCGGGGCTGCGGCCATCCAGCGGTTCAGCTGGGTGTTCTTCGTCTTCGGGGCGTTCCTCATCTACACCGCGATCAAGCTCGTCGTGGACTACCGCACTCGCGACGACGACGACGAAGCGCCCGACAACCTGTTGACGCGCTTCGTCCGCACGCGGGTGCCCTCCACCGAGGAGTTCCACGGCACCAGGCTGACGGTCAAGGAGCACGGCAAGCGCCTCATCACGCCCATGCTGTTCGTCATCATCGCGCTGGGCAGCACCGACCTGCTCTTCGCGCTCGACTCGATCCCAGCGATCTACGGCCTCACCCGCGAGCCCTATCTGGTCTTCACCGCGAACGTCTTCGCCCTGATGGGCCTGCGGCAACTCTATTTCTTGATCGGTGGGCTCCTGACCCGGCTGGTCTACCTGTCACTGGGCCTGTCGGTCGTCTTGGCCTTCATCGGCGTCAAGCTGGTGCTGGAGGCGTTGCACTCCTACCACGTCATCGACTTCGAGATCCCGATCTGGATGTCTCTGCTGGTCATCCTGGTCACGCTGCTGGTGACGACCGGGGCCAGTTTGGCCACCTCACGACGCAACGACCAGATCGCGACGCGCGAGACGCCCTAAGCCTCGGCCGTCTCGATCTGAGCCCTGTCTCGATGACGCCGAGGACCGGTCACCAGCCGCGGGCGCGCCACTCGTCGAGGTGCGGCCGCTCGGCCCCGATCGTCGTGCTGTCCCCGTGACCGGGATGCACCCGGGTCACGTCGTCGAAGCTGGCGAACACCTTGGTTTGCAGATCCGCCAGCAACGAGGCGAAGTCCTCGGGTGAGCCGGTCTTGCCCGGTCCACCGGGGAAGAGGCTGTCGCCGGTGAAGAGGTGGCTGACGCCGTCGGGTGCCTCGTAGGCCAGGGCGATCGACCCGGGGGTGTGACCAACCAGCCCGATCACCCGCAGGGTCTCGGGTCCGAGCGCGATCGCGTCCCCGTCCCAGACGCCCTCGATGTCCTCCAGCCAGGCGCCGGTGGCGATCGCGTCCACGTCGGGTCGGCCCGCCACCAGCTCCGGCGTCCAGGCGGCAGCCAGGTCGGGCAGGGCCTGCCAGTGGTCGCCGTGGCGGTGCGTGGTGACGACGGTCAGCGGGACGGGGGTGCCGACAAGGGTCGCGATCCGGTCCGGTTCGTCGGCCGCGTCGATCAGCAGTCGACTGACCTCTCCCCCCTGTGACCAGGCGAGCAGGTAGGCGTTGTTGTCCATCGGCCCAACCGAGAACTTCGTCAAGGTGACGGTGTCGGAGAGTTGCTCGACGAACGGCGCACCTCCGGGTTCGACGTGAGCTGCTCGGGTCATCGGTACTCCTTCGTTCTCAGGTGTAGCGCTGGAGGCTTGTCCTCGTGGTGGTGGTCGGGCTCATGCCCGGCGGCGTGATCAGCCGAAGGACGGCGGCCGTACGGCGTCGGCACCGGTCAGCCCGCTCCCGTCGTGTCGACCGGCGATCCAGCCGAGCAGCAGGTTCGCCGGACCTGCCACGATCACCGGTTCGCCGACCCGACCGACCTCGACCGGCTCGCTGCCGTCGGGGTGCAGGCGCAGCCGTGGGACGTCGGGATCGATTCCGAGCCGGAGGGCGCACCACTCGAGCACCCACGCGGCGGCCGGCCCGGGGACGTCGTCGACGGTGTAGCCCACGTCCAGGTCGACGTGGTGGAGGACGACCTCGGTGAGCCGGGCCAGCGGCAACAGCCGCGCGGGGGTCCGCAGCCCACCGCGCAGCTCCACCTCCACCGCCCAGGCGCCGGCGGTGCCGAGCGCCTCGAACTCCTCGCCGAGGGCTTCGGCCGACGTGTCCAGGTCGATCTGGAGCTCCAGCCCGGTCCGGCCGGCTCCCGCCTCGATGTCGGCGTCCCGCGCCTCGGCGCTGGGATACATCTGCCCGGCCTCGCCGGTCCGGATGCCGACGAGGAGCCGGCCGAGGGCATCGGCCTGGCGGGCGACGTGGGTGGCGACGTGGCCGCGACTCCACCCGGGCAACCGGCTTGGCTGCCGCCACTGCTCGTCGGCGATGCTGATGGTGTCGCCCAGCAGGCGCTGCGTGTGCTGGGCCAACAGTCCCCGGATCGACGTCAGTTGGTCGCTCGACCCCGGGCCGGCACCCTCGCGGTGACCGGCCGTGGCGGGGGGAGGGTCGGTCGTCATGGCCTCAACCTAGTGAGCGGCGGAGCAAACTGTCGGACCCGGGTCCTAGGCTGATCGGGTGAATGACCGGCTGGTGATCCGTGGTGCCCGCGAGCACAATCTGCGTAACGTCTCACTCGATCTCCCGCGGGACGCGATGATCGTGTTCACGGGCTTGTCGGGCTCGGGCAAGTCCAGTCTGGCCTTTGACACCATCTTCGCCGAGGGCCAACGGCGCTACGTCGAGTCGCTCTCGGCGTACGCGAGACAGTTCCTCGGCCAGCTGGACAAGCCGGACGTCGACTTCATCGAGGGTCTCTCCCCAGCCGTCTCGATCGACCAGAAGTCCACCAGCCGCAACCCGCGCTCGACCGTCGGCACGATCACCGAGGTCTATGACTACCTTCGGCTGCTCTACGCCCGGGCCGGGCATCCGCACTGCCCGATCTGCGGTGAGCCCATCAGCCGGCAGACCCCGCAACAAATCGTCGACCGGCTGCTCGCGCTGCCCGAGGGCACCCGTTTCCAGGTGCTGGCCCCGGTGGTGCGTGGCCGCAAGGGCGAGTACGTCGAGGTGTTCCGCCAGCTGGCTACCGACGGCTTCGCCCGGGTGCGGGTCGACGGCGAGGTTCATCAGCTGGTGTCGCCGCCGACGTTGGACAAGAAGTACAAGCACTCCATCGACGTCATCGTCGACCGGCTGGTGCTCAAGCCCTCCGTCAAGCAGCGGCTCACCGACTCGGTCGAGACGGCGCTGTCGCTCGCCGAAGGTCTGGTCTCCATCGACTACGTCGACCTGCCGGCCGACGACCCGGAGCGTGAGCGTCGCTACTCGGAGAAGATGGCCTGCCCCAACGACCACGACATCGCCATCGACGAGCTCGAGCCACGACAGTTCTCCTTCAACGGCCCGTGGGGCGCCTGCCCGGCGTGCTCGGGGATCGGCACCCGGATGGAGGTCGACCCCGAGCTGGTCGTGCCCGACCCGGACAAGAGCCTGTCCCAAGGAGCCATCGCCCCCTGGTCATCGGCCCACGTCGCCGACTACTTCATCCGGCTGCTGGACTCGGTCGCCGAGCAGGAGAAGTTCAGCACCACCATCGCGTGGGAGGGGCTGCCCACCCGGGCTAAGAAGGTGTTGCTCTACGGCGTGCCCGGCCAGGTGCACGTGCGTTACAAAAACCGCTACGGCCGCGAGCGCTCCTACAACGCGAAGTTCGAGGGCGTCGTCTCCTACATCGAGCGCCGCCACTCCGAAGCCGAGACCGACACCTCCCGAGAGCGGTTTGCCGGGTACATGCGCGAGGTCCCCTGCCACACCTGTCACGGCGCCCGGCTCAAGCCGACCTCGCTGGCGGTGACCCTCGGTGGCAAGAACATCTCCGAGATCTCGGAGATGCCCATCGACGAAGCCGCCGCGTTCCTGCGCCACCTCGAGCTCAGCCCCCGCGAGAAGCAGATTGCCGAGCGGGTACTCAAGGAGATCAACGAGCGGCTGACCTTCCTACTCGACGTCGGACTCGACTACCTGTCACTGAGCCGCCCGACCGGCAGCCTGTCGGGGGGTGAGGCCCAGCGGATCCGCCTCGCCACCCAGATCGGCTCCGGCCTGGTGGGTGTTCTCTACGTCCTCGACGAGCCGAGCATCGGGCTGCACCAGCGCGACAACCGCCGGCTGATCGAGACGCTGGTCCGGCTGCGTGACCTCGGCAACACCCTGATCGTCGTCGAGCACGACGAGGACACGATCCGGACCGCCGACTGGGCCGTCGACATCGGACCCGGGGCGGGCGAGCACGGCGGACACGTCGTGGTCTCGGGCCCCGTCCAGGAGCTGCTGGACAGCCAGGAGTCGCTCACCGGGGCGTATCTTTCCGGGCGCCGGTCGATCCCGTTTCCGGCGACGCGTCGGCCGCGGACGCCGGGCCGGGCGGTCACGGTGAATCGTGCGGTCGAGCACAACCTCAAAGACGTCACGGTCAGCTTTCCGCTCGGCACCCTGATCGCGGTGACCGGCGTCTCCGGGTCGGGCAAGTCGACGCTGGTCAACTCGATCCTCTACACGGCGCTGGCCAAGAGGGTCTACAACGCCCGCGACGTGCCCGGTCGGCACCGCAGCATCACCGGCGCCGACGAGATCGACAAGGTCATCCACGTCGACCAAGGGCCGATCGGGCGAACGCCGCGGTCGAACGCGGCGACCTACACGGGCGTCTTCGACAACATCCGCGGCCTTTTCGCCGAGACGCAGGAAGCCAAGGTCCGGGGTTACCAGCCGGGGAGGTTCTCCTTCAACGTCAAGGGCGGCCGCTGCGAGAACTGCACCGGTGACGGCACGATTAAAATCGAGATGAACTTCCTGCCTGACGTCTACGTGCCCTGTGAGGTTTGTCACGGCGCCCGCTACAACCGCGAGACTCTCGAGGTGCACTACAAAGGCAAGACCATCGCCGAGATCCTCGACATGCCGATCGAGGAAGCCGTGGAGTTCTTCGCGCCGATCGAGCGCATCGCCCGGCACCTGCGGACCCTGGTCGACGTCGGCCTCGGCTACGTCCGGCTCGGTCAGCCCGCCCCGACGCTCTCGGGCGGCGAGGCGCAACGGGTCAAGCTGGCCAGCGAGCTGCAGAAGCGCTCGACCGGTCGGACGATGTACGTGCTGGACGAGCCGACTACCGGGTTGCACTTCGAAGACATCCGCAAGCTGCTCGGAGTCCTGGGTCGGCTAGTCGACGCCGGCAACACGGTGGTGGTGATCGAGCACAACCTCGACGTGATCAAGACGGCCGACTGGGTGATCGACATGGGTCCCGAGGGTGGCAACCGGGGCGGAACCGTGGTCGGTGAGGGCACCCCCGAGCAGATTGCCGCGATGCCTGATTCCTACACGGGTCAGTTCCTCGCCCCGGTGCTGGCCGGTCATGAGGTGGTGGTGGGTGAGATTCAGCCCACCCTGGTCGTCGATTCCGCACCCCGGACCAAGGCGGCGAAGAAAGCCGCGGCGAAGAAGGCGACGGCGACGGCGGCGAAGAAGGCGACGGCAGCCAAGAAGGCGGCCACCAAGGCGACGGCAGCGCAGAAGGCGGCCTCCAAGGAGCCGGCCGCCGAGAAGCCGGTCACCACGACGGCTGCGACTCGGGCCTCGACCAGATCCACCTCGCGGGACAACGCCGCCTGAGGGCGGCGCCGAGGCTCGGAAGCACGTGATCGAACATCTCCGGCATGACCGGTGAACTTTTCGGGGCCGTGATGCGTGTGAGCAATGACGGGTCGTCGATCGATCCGCACCGAACTGTGGAGGATCCGATGCCCGACCAGAGCGACCACGTGGGACACGACACGACGGACGCCGATCAGCCGCGGCGCAGTGCCTTCAGCGCCCTGGTGTCCAACCGTCGTGTCCTCTTTCACCGCGCGGGCCTCGCGGCGCTCGCCGGGGGCGGAGCCATCGCCGTGGCGGCCTGCTCAAACGACGGTGCCCGCAGCGCCACCCCGGCGGCTGCTCAGTCGTCGGGCTCCCCAGCGCCGGACGCCAGTGCCTCCGCGTCGGGGTCCGCGAGCTCCGCGCCGTCGGAGTCAGCCGCGCCGTCCGCGTCGGCGTCGGCCGAGCCGGTAGGCACCAAGGTCGCCGCGTCCGCGGTCCCGGTCGGCGGTGGGACCGTGCTTCCGACCGCCTACGTCGTCACCCAGCCGACGGCCGGCGATTACAAGGCCTTCACCAACATCTGCACGCACCAGGGCTGCCCGGTCGCCTCGGTGACCGACGGCCAGATCGTCTGCAACTGCCACGGCAGCCACTTCTCGATCACCGACGGCAGCCCGGTCTCCGGGCCGGCGCAGACGCCGCTCGCCGCGAAAACGGTCGTGGAGTCAGGGGCCAACCTCTACATCTCCGGCTAATCCGTCCGGTTGATAGGTCGGCAACCGAGCTGACTTCAGACCGGCGGTGTGGTCGGGCGGTCCGGTCGAGAACTGGCGGTGCCGCCACCTAATCTGGACGGCGTGGCTGATCCGACCTCGTACCGTCCTCGCCCGGGGTCGATCCCGGAGGACCCGGGGGTCTACCGGTTCTCCGACAGCACCGGTCGGGTCATCTACGTCGGCAAGGCCAAGAGTCTCCGCTCGCGGCTGAACTCCTACTTCGCCGACCCGGCCAACCTGCTGCCCCGCACCCACCAGATGGTGACCACCGCGGCCAAGGTGGATTGGACGGTGGTGCAGACCGAGGTCGAGGCGCTCCAGCTCGAATACACCTGGATCAAGCAGTACGACCCACGGTTCAACGTCAAGTACCGGGACGACAAGTCCTATCCCTGGCTCGCCGTCACCTGGTCCGAGGACTTTCCCCGGGTGATGGTCGGGCGCGGCCCGAAGCGCAAGGGCAACCGGTACTACGGACCGTACGGTCACGCCTGGGCGATCCGCGAGACCGTCGATCTGCTGCTGCGGGTCTTCCCGATGCGTTCGTGCAGCAACGGGGTGTTCAAGCGCGCGGGTCAGATCGGACGTCCGTGCCTGCTCGGCTACATCGGCAAATGCTCGGCGCCGTGCGTGGGTCGGATCAGCGCAGACCGACACCGAGACATCGTCGACGACTTCTGTCGCTTCGTCGCCGGGCAGACCCAGCCAGTGATCCGGCGGCTGGAGCGTGAGATGCGCGAGGCGAGCAACGCCCAGGAGTACGAGCGCGCCGGTCGTTTCCGCGACGACCTCGGGGCCTTGGAGCGGGCGATGGAGAAGAACGCGATCGTGCTGTCCGCCGGCACCGACGCCGACGTCATCGCGTTGGCCGAGGATCCCCTCGAGGTGGCCGTCCAGATCTTCCACGTCCGCGGGGGACGGGTCCGAGGCGAGCGGGGCTGGGTGGCCGACCGGACCGTCGACGCCGACACCGCCGAGCTGGTCGAGCAGTTCATGCTCCAGCTCTACGGAGCCGAGCTGTCGGCACCGCGCGAACCCGGTCGGCAACCGGGCGCCCGCCGTCCCGAGAGCGAACCGATCCCCGAGACCACGGCCATCCCGCGGGAGATCCTGGTCCCGGCGCTGCCGCCGGGCCTGGACACGTTCGAGGAGCTCCTCAGCGAGCAGCGCGGGTCCCGCGTCGAGGTCCGGGTGCCGCAGCGCGGGGACAAGAAGGCCCTGATGGAGACCGTGGCCCGTAACGCGAGCCAGGCGCTGATCCGGCACAAGACGAGCCGGGCGAGCGACCTGTCCACCCGCAGTCGCGCCCTCGAGGAGATCCAGCGCGCGCTCGACCTGCCGACCGCACCGTTACGGATCGAGTGCTACGACATCTCCAACCTCCAGGGCACCGAGGTGGTCGCGTCGATGGTCGTGTTCGAAGACGGGCTGCCCCGCAAGGGCGAGTACCGCCGGTTCGTGATCCGGGGAGTCGACGGCCAGAACGACGTGGCGGCGATGCACGAGGTGATCACCCGTCGCTTCCGGCGGCTGATCGACGACCAGGCGGCGATGCACCAGGACACGTCCGCCGGCGGCACCGGGAGCGAGGGCCCCTTGCTGATCGATCCGACGACGGGGGCGCCGCGGAAGTTCGCGTACGCGCCGGCGCTGGTCGTGGTCGACGGCGGCCCCCCGCAGGTGGCGGCCGCCGCCCAGGCCATGGACGAGCTGGGGATCGGCGACGTTGCCTTGTGCGGATTGGCCAAGCGGCTCGAGGAGGTGTGGGTGCCCGACCAGGAGGACCCGGTCATCCTGCCCCGGACCAGTGAGGGTCTCTACCTGCTGCAGCGGCTCCGTGACGAGGCGCACCGGTTCGCCATCACCCATCACCGCGGCCGCCGGAGCAAGACGATGGTCGAGTCCCTGCTCGACGACGTACCCGGCCTCGGCGAAGTCCGGCGCAAGGCCCTGGTCAAGCACTTCGGCTCGCTGAAGAAGCTGCGGGCAGCCGAGCTCGACGACATCGCCGCCGTCCCCGGGTTCGGTCGCAAGACCGCGGAGTCGGTGAAGGCCGCGCTCGAGACCGCACCCGTCACCGAGGCGGTGGACGCCGCGACCGGAGAGATTCTCAGCTGAACCACGACGTGCGCGGGTCGGCCGGCGGCGGCGACGCGGGATAATGCGACGGTGAGTACCGAGACCGACGCCCCGGCTCCGGGCACGCCCGTCGATGTCCCCGATCCACACGACGTCCCCGATCCCCACGACGTCCCTGACCCCCACGCGTCCCCGTCCAGTAAGGGGACCGACCCCCAGGGTCTCCGACTGGTCGTGGTCACGGGCATGTCCGGTGCCGGCCGCAGCACCGCGGCCAATGCGTTGGAGGACCTGGGCTGGTATGTCGTGGACAACCTGCCACCGACGGTGCTGCCCGAGGTGTGCGCCCTGTCGCGCCGGGCCGAGCTGGCCCGGCTGGCCGTGGTGATCGACGTCCGGACGCGGGCCTTCTTCGAGATGCTGCCCGCGATGTTCACTGACCTCGGCCATGAGCACCTGCGCCCCGAGATCGTCTTCCTCGAGGCGGCCGACGACGTCATCGTCCGGCGACAGGAGTCGGTGCGCCGGCCACACCCGCTCCAGGGCGACGGTCGGCTCCTTGACGGTATCGCCGCCGAGCGGCGCAAGCTCGCCACCCTGCGGGCCGCCGCCGACCTCGTGATCGACACGTCCGGCCTTAACGTCCACCAGCTGACCTCGCGGATCACCCAGGCCTACGGCGGTGACCTGCGCGGTCAGCTCCGGGTCACCTTGATGTCCTTCGGCTTCAAGAACGGGCTGCCTGTCGACGCCGACGTCGTCCTCGACGTCCGGTTTCTGCCCAACCCGCACTGGGTGCCCGAACTCCGGCCGCAGACCGGGCTGAGCCGGCCGGTGAGCGACTACGTGTTGAGCGCCGAGGGGGCGGAGGAATTCCTCGGCCAGGCCGAGGCGCTGCTGGCCACCATCGGCCGTGGCTACGTCCGCGAGGGCAAGCGGTTCGCCACGGTGGCCATCGGTTGCACCGGCGGCAAGCATCGCAGCACCGCGATGACCGAGGAGCTGGCCCGCCGACTGCGGGCCGCCGACGTCCCCACAACGGTCCTGCACCGCGATCTGGGGCGGGAATGAGCTCGCCGGGCTGGTCGGTCCGCGCCACTGGCTCCGGACCGGGCGGGACACCGGACCTGCACCCCGGCGACCGGCCCACGGTGGTGGCCTTCGGTGGCGGGCACGGCCTGTCGTCGTCGTTGACGGCCCTGCGTCGGGTCACCGACCGGCTGACCGCGGTGGTCACGGTGGCCGACAACGGCGGCTCGTCGGGTCGGCTGCGCCGCGAGCTGCACTGCCTGCCCCCCGGCGACCTCCGGATGGCCCTCGCCGCGTTGTGCGGTGATGACGAATCCGGCCGGCTGTGGGCCGAGGTGCTGCAGTACCGCTTCTCCTCCGACGGCGACCTCAGCGGGCACGCGATCGGCAACCTGCTCATCGCCGGGCTGTGGGAACGGCTCGGCGACCCGGTGGCCGGGCTCGACATGGTCGGGCGGTTGCTCGGGGCGGCCGGGAGGGTGCTGCCGATGTCGTCGGTCCCGCTCGACATCGAAGCCGACGTGATCGGCTACCACCTCTCGGCTCCCGACGAAGCCGCTCGGATCCGCGGTCAGGCCGAGATCGCCGGCTCCGGCGCAGAGGTCCGCACCGTACGACTCATCCCGACCGACCCACCCGCGTGCCCGGAGTCGATCGCCGCGGTCTTCGAGGCCGACTGGGTCGTGCTCGGACCGGGGTCGTGGTTCACCTCGGTGATCCCGCACCTGCTCGTACCGGACCTGGCTGACGCCATCGTGGGCACCCCTGCCCGCCGGCTGCTCACCCTCAACCTCGAGCAGGATCGCGAGACCGAGGGCTTCACTGCGGCCCGGCACATCGAGCTGCTGGCCGAGCACGCCCCGAAGCTCCGGCTCGACGTCGTGCTGGCCGACGCCCGCTTCGCCCAGGCTGACCCGCACCTGGCGGGTTTCGTCGAGTCTCTGGGTGCCCAGCTGGTGGTGGCCGACGTCGCTGCGCGGGACGGCTCACCTCGCCACGACGCCTACCGGCTGGCGGCCGCGTACGCCGACATCATGGCCGGTTGAGGCCGTCGTCGACCTGGTTCCGACTGGACGGAGGACGGCGACACGCCGGGCCCGTGACATCATGCTCGAATGGCGATGACGGGTCAGGTGAAGGCCGAACTGGCGACGATCAAGGTCACCAAACCCTGCTGCCGCAAGTCCGAGGTGGCCGCCACATTGCGGTTCGCCGGTGGTCTGCACATCGTGAGCGGCCGGATCGTGATCGAAGCCGAACTCGACACCGGGGCGGCGGCCCGACGGCTGCGGACCGATGTCAGCGACGTCTTCGGTCATCCCAGCGATCTGGTGATCGTCAACGGCAACGGGCTGCGGCGGGGTACCCACTACGTCGTCCGGGTGATCCGCGACGGTGACGCCCTGGCCCGCCAGACCGGGCTCGTCGACTCCCGCGGGCGTCCCGCGCGCGGGCTGCCCGCCCAGGTCGTCAGTGGCGGGCTGTGCGACTGCGTCGCCGCGTGGCGGGGGGCCTTCCTCGCCCACGGTTCGCTGACCGAGCCCGGCCGTTCGATGGCTCTCGAGGTGACCTGCCCCGGTCCGGAGGCGGCACTCGCCCTGGTCGGGGCCGCCCGGCGCCTCGGCATTTCGGCCAAGGCCCGCGAGGTCCGCAACGTCGACCGGGTGGTCATCCGCGACGGGGACGCCATCAGCGCCCTGCTCACCCGGCTGGGGGCGCACGAATCGGTCCTGGCCTGGGAGGAGCGTCGGATGCGTCGCGAGGTGCGGGCCTCGGCGAACCGGCTGGCCAACTTCGACGACGCCAACCTGCGTCGCTCCGCCCGCGCCGCCGTCGCGGCGGGGGCGCGGGTCGAACGTGCGCTGGAGATCCTCGGTGAGGACGTCCCGGACCACCTCAAGGCGGCCGGCGTGCTGCGGGTGGAGAACAAGCAGGCGAGTCTGGAAGAGCTGGGTCAGCTCCACGACCCGCAGCTCACCAAGGACGCCGTCGCCGGCCGGATCCGTCGGCTGTTGGCCACCGCCGACAAGCGGGCCGCCGAGCTGGGGATCCCCAGCACCGAGGCCAGCCTCAGCCCCGACATGCTCGACGACGCCGACTAGGCAGTTCCTGCCGCACTTCTGCGGCGTGTCGGACAGCACCTGGCCGCTCGGCGTCGGTTCACCCGGCACCAGGCACCCGAGCCAACACCGCGCCCGACCCCGCGCCCGACCCCCGCGCCCGACCCCCGCGCACGACCAACCGCCGATGCCGGCACCACCTGAGGGCAGCCGAGCGAGCGCGTCGTCGACCAGATTCCGCCACTCAGAGCGCCGACCTGGTTCAGCCGGCCCTGGTGGTGAGCGATCAGGCGACGTCTCCCACCGCACGAAGGTGGGAACCTCCAGACGGTTGGGCGGCCACTGGTCAGTTCCTGTCCGACAGGCCGCCAGAACGCGGGAGGAGCTGGCTGGTCGGCGAAAGGATCCAGACCGGCGCCGTGAATGGTCTGGTACGCGTACCACCGGCTGGTCCGGTCATGAACGGGTCCGCGCTGCTTCGCTAGGGTGTCGACGTTGCTCTGACGACGACATCCACCTCACCTGAGGAGTGAAGACCGCATGACCCTCAAAGTTGGCATCAACGGCTTCGGCCGCATCGGCCGCAACTTCTATCGCGCCGCCCTCGCGGCCGGCGCCGATATCGAGGTCGTGGCCGTGAACGACCTCACCGACACCGCCACGCTGGCTCACCTGCTCAAGTACGACTCGATTCTCGGCCGCCTGCCGGGCGACGTCGCTGCCTCCGACGAGGGCATCAACGTCGACGGCAAGCTGATCAAGGTCTTTGCGGAGCGCGATCCCGCCAAGCTGCCGTGGAACGAGGTTGGCGCCGACATCGTGGTCGAGTCCACGGGCCTCTTCACCGACGGCACCAAGGCCAAGGTGCACCTCGACGGTGGCGCCAAAAAGGTGATCATCTCGGCTCCGGGCAAGAACGAGGACATCACCATCGTGCTCGGTGTCAACGACGGCGACTACGACCCGGCCACGCACCACATCATCTCCAACGCCTCGTGCACCACGAACTGCCTCGGCCCGATGGCCAAGGTCGTCGACGAGGAGTTCGGGATCGTCAAAGGTCTGATGACCACGATCCACGCCTACACCCAGGACCAGAACCTGCAGGACGGCCCGCACAGCGACCTGCGTCGTGCTCGCGCGGCCGCCATCAACATCGTGCCGACCTCGACCGGAGCGGCCAAGGCCATCGGCCTCGTGCTGCCGCAGCTCAAGGGCAAGCTCGACGGGTACGCGCTCCGGGTGCCGGTACCGACGGGCTCGGCGACCGACCTCACGTTCGAGGCCGGCCGGGAAACCAGTGTGGCCGAGGTGAACGCCGCGATGAAGACGGCCGCCGAGGGCCCGCTCAAGGGGTACCTGAAGTACACCGAGGCCCCCATCGTCTCCTCCGACATCGTCACCGACCCGCACTCCTGCATCTTTGACGCCGGCCTGACCAAGGTGCTCGGCAACCAGGTGAAGGTCGTCGGTTGGTACGACAACGAGTGGGGCTACTCCAACCGGCTGGTCGACCTGGTCGTCAAGGTCGGCTCCTCCCTCTGAGCTGCGCCTGATCAAGATCAATCATCACGCGTGCGGTCCATCGTGATCACGAGTTCCGTGATCATCGGGGACCGCACGCGGCACGTCGGGAGCTCCTCAGGGCTCACGGGACGAGTTCGAACAGGGGAGTGCAATCATGAAGTCGATCGCTGATCTCGGTGACCTGCGCGGTAAGCGCGTCTTGATCCGCTGTGACCTCAACGTGCCGCTCGACGGCGACACGATCACCGACGACGGTCGGATCCGCGCCTCGTTGCCGACGCTGACCAAGCTCCGGGAGGCCGGTGCCAAGGTCGTGATCATGGCCCACCTCGGACGGCCCAAGGGTGAGGTCAACCCGAAGTACTCGCTGGCCCCGGCGGCCAACCGGCTCACCGAGCTGCTCGGCGTCCAGGTCACCCTGGCGGCCGACGTGGTGGGGGAGTCCGCGGCCGCGACCGTCGCCGCCCTGGCCGACGGCGAGGTGGCGATGCTCGAGAACGTCCGGTACGAGCCGGGCGAGGAGTCCAAGGACGCCGCGGTTCGCGGTGAGCTGGCCGACAAGTACGCCGCCTTCGGTGACGTGTTCGTGTCCGACGGCTTCGGGGTCGTGCACCGCAAGCAGGCCTCGGTCTACGACGTGGCGCAGCGGCTGCCCAACGCTGCCGGGCTGCTGGTCGAGGCGGAGGTCACGGTGCTGCAGCGCCTGACCCAGGACCCGGTGCGCCCGTACGCCGTCGTGCTCGGCGGTGCCAAGGTGAGCGACAAGCTCGCCGTGATCGACAACCTGCTCGGCACCGCAGACACCCTGCTCGTCGGGGGCGGGATGGTCTTCACCTTCCTGGCCGCCCAGGGCCACGAGGTGGGCAAGAGCTTGCTCGAGGCCGACCAGATCGACGTCGTCAAGGGCTACCTCGATCGCGCGAAGGCCGAGGGCAAGCTGATCGTGCTGCCGACCGACCTGGTGGTGGCACCGGAGTTCACCGCAGATTCCCCGCCCACGGTGGTCGCCGCCGACGCGATCCCGGCCGACGAGCTCGGTCTCGACATCGGTCCCGAGTCCGGGGCGGCCTTCGCCGAGGTCATCGCCGCCGCCAAGACCGTTTTCTGGAACGGGCCGATGGGGGTGGCGGAGTGGGAGAGCTTCGCCGGTGGCACCAAGGCCGTCGCCCAGGCGCTCACCGAGGTCGACGGCCTGTCGGTCGTCGGCGGTGGCGACTCCGCGGCCGCCGTGCGCGACCTCGGCTTCGCTGACGACGACTTCGGCCACATCTCCACCGGCGGTGGCGCGAGCCTGGAATACCTCGAGGGCAAGGAGCTCCCGGGGTTGCAAGTTCTCGAGTCCTGACCTGCTGGAACCACCGCACGCCGCACCACGGATAAGGAACCCACCATGGCCCGTCTGCCGCTGATAGCCGGCAACTGGAAGATGAACGTCAATCATGTCGAAGCGGTCGGGCTCGTACAAAAGCTGGCCTGGACGCTGGAGGACAAGAAGCACGACCCGACGAGGTCCGAGGTGGTCGTGCTGCCCCCCTTCACCGACCTGCGCAGCGTGCAGACGATGGTGGACGGCGACCGGCTCAGCCTGCGCTACGGGGCCCAGGACGTGTCGGCCCACGACTCCGGGGCCTACACCGGGGAGATCAGCGCGACGATGCTCACCAAACTCGGCTGCGGCTACGTCGCCATCGGGCACTCCGAGCGTCGGCAGTACCACGCCGAGGACGATGCCCTGGTCAACGCCAAGACGAAGAAGGCGCTGGCCGCCGGCCTCACTCCGATCGTCTGCGTGGGCGAGGGTCTCGACGTCCGGCAAGCCGGCGATCAGGTGGCCCACACCCTGGCTCAGGTGGAGGGCTCGCTGGCCGGCCTCGCCGCCACCGACCTGGCCACCGTGGTGATCGCGTACGAGCCGGTGTGGGCCATCGGGACCGGTGAGGTCGCGACGCCCCAGGACGCCCAAGAGGTGTGCGGGGCGATCCGCGGGTGGCTCAGCTCGACTCACGGGTCCGACGTCGCCGACGGTGTGCGGATCCTTTACGGTGGCTCGGTCAAGGCGTCCAACGTGGCTCAGATCATGGGCCAGACCGACGTCGACGGCTGCCTCGTGGGAGGAGCGTGCCTGCAGGTCGAGGAGTTCGCGGCGATCGTCCGGTTCTACGACCTACCAAGCCTCTGACTTCGCCGAACGCTCGTTCCGTGGATGCGGCACGGCCACGATTCTCAGGTACGCTACCCGGGTGCTTGTCCCGATGACTCCGATGGCCATGTCGGTCCCCATCCTGGCGTTCTCGATCGTCTTGGTGGTGACCTCTGTGGTGCTGTCGCTCTTTGTGCTGATGCACAAGGGCCGCGGTGGCGGTCTCTCCGATCTGTTCGGCGGCGGAATCTCCTCCTCGTCGGGTGGCTCCTCGGTGGCCGAGCGCAACCTGGACCGGATCACGATCGTGATCGGTGTCGTCTGGCTGGCGTGCATCGTGGCCCTGGGTCTGCTCTACAAGCTGCAGACCTGAGTTCGACGACGGCCCGCTCGCCGTCGTGTGTTAACTGACCGACCTACGCACGCGTACGGCGGCGAACAACCTGACAGGAAGTAGGAATCGTGGCTGGTGGAAGCGCCATTCGAGGCAGCCGCGTCGGCGCCGGACCGATGGGGGAGGCGGAGCGCGGCGACGCAGCTCCGCGGTTGTTCGTGTCGTACTTCTGCGCACGGGGGCACGAGACCAAGCCGGCCTTCGCAGCTGACGCGACGGTTCCCGACTCCTGGGACTGCCCGCGCTGCGGCCTGCCGGCGAACCTCGACTCGTCGAACCCGCCGCCGCCGCCGAAGATCGAGCCCTACAAGACCCACCTGGCCTACGTGAAAGAGCGTCGCAGCGACAAAGAGGCCAACGACATCTTGACCGAGGCGCTGCAGCAACTGCGCGACCGTCGCGCCCGCGGCGACGTCATCTACTGACGGTCTGCCCTGGGCCCCGCTGCTGTCGCCGAAGTCGATGCTGCGTCAGGGTGCGGTCAGGGACGCAGGGAGTTCGGCTGCCGCGTCGGTGTCGACCAACCAGAGCGTCCGCTCGACTCCGGTGACCCGCGCCGCCGGGACCGGCCCGCCCATCAGTGCCGACTTCACCGCGCCCGCCTTCTCGGCGCCGCTGACGGTGAACCACACCTCGCGGGAGCGGTTCAGCGTCTCCAGGGTGAGGCTGATCCGGTCCGGTGGGGGCTTGGGTGAGTTGCGGACGGCGATCACCTCACCGGTACCGTCCAGGCTCGGGTGGTCGGGGAAGATCGAGGCGACGTGGCCGTCCGGCCCGACCCCGAGCAACGTGATGTCGAACGCCCGGCCACCGAGCTCGGAGGCGTAGGCGGCCGCCGCCTCGTCCAGATCTCGTCCGGCGTCTGCGGCCGGCATCGGGTGCAGACGCTCCGGCGGCACCGGCAGCGCAGCCTGGATCGCGGCGATCGTCGATGCGTCGTTCCGGTCGTTGTCGCCGGCCGGGACAAAGCGTTCGTCGCTCCACCACCAGTCCACCGACGTCCAGTCGATGTCCTCGCGGTCGCTGAGGCCGGCGAGGTGCTGGTAGGTGCGGAGGGCGATCCGCCCCCCGGTCAGCGACACCTGGGGTGACCTGGTGCCACCCGCTTGGAGCTGTCCCACCCGGGAGGCGAGCCGGCGGGCGATCGCTTCGGCGAACGCGTCGCCGGCAGGGTGGACGATGATCTCGGGCACGGTTCAGGCCTTTGCGGTCTTCTTGGCGGCGGTCTTCTTGGCGGCGGTCTTGTTCGCGGCGGTCTTGTTCGCCGGGGCCTTCCGCGCCGCCGACTTCTGGGCCAGCGTCCCGGCCGTCACTCGGGTGCGGGCCGACGAGCGACTCCGGCTCGGGGTGGTCCCGGTCGGTTGCAGCTCGGCGGCCTCCGGAACGCGAGAGCCCACCTTCCGCGGCGTGGCCGAGGTGCGCTTCACCAGGGCGTGCAGGGTGGCCTCGAAGATGTCGTCGCGGTCCATCCGGCGGAGCTCTTCGGAGACCAGCTCGGCGACCCCGCGACGCTTCAGGGCCACCAATCGGTTGGGTTGCCCGGGCACCGAGTAGGAGGCGAGCAGACCGTCGGGGCGCGTGATGGCGATGTCGCCGGCCGCGGTGGTCAACCGGACGGCCGTGAGCCCCGGTCCGGCCGTGCGTTTCTGGGTGACCTCGACGTGGAGGCGGGACGCGAGCCAGGCGGCCAACAGATCGGCGGAGGGGTTGCTGCGTTCGGCCTCGACCGTGGCGTGGGTGATCCGGGCCGGGTACTGGTCGAGCGCCGCAGCGAGCAGCGCTCGCCACGGGGTGATCCGGGTCCAGGCCAGGTCGGTGTCTCCCGGCTGGTAGGTCTCGGCGCGCACGTGCAGGTTGTGTGTCGGCCGCCGGCTGCTTGCGGCGTCGGTGATCCGTCGGCCGGCCAGGTGGGCGAGCTCGTCGCCGACGGGATCGGTCGGACCAGGACCGGGCCACCAGATGACGACCGGGCTGTCGGGCAGCAGGAGGGGACGGATGACCGAGGCCGGGTGCCGGGCGAGAACGCCGTGCATGCGGATCACCACGACCTCATCGGCGGTTCCCTCGCCGATTCTCACCTCGGCGTCCAGGGTGGGTCGGCGGCCGCTGCCCTGGACGACCAGGAGCACCCGTGACGGGTGCTCGCGACCCGCCGCAAGACTGGTCTTGAGGGCCGCGGGGTAATCGGCCTCGTCGCAGACGATGATCAAGGTCAGCACCATGCCCATGGCCGGGCTGCCGACGCTTCGACGGGCCCGCAGCAGGGCCGAACTGATCTGGGCCGAAGTGGTGCCTTCGAGAGTGACGATCATGACGTTGCTCCCCGCCGCGGCTGGTGGTCGCCGCGGTCGCCCGGGCTGATCATGGACGCCGCCAGACGAAGCCGTCGCGGGCCAGCATCTCGGTGGCGCTGTCGGGTCCCCAGCCGCCCGACGCGTACGGCTGGGGGCGCTCGTCTTGTGCCGCCCAGTAGTCGAGGATCGGGTCGAGGATCTGCCAGGACAACTCGACCTCCTCATGCTGGGGGAACAGCGGCGGGTCGCCGAGCAGCACGTCGAGGATGAGCCGTTCGTACGCCTCGGGGGAGGACTCGGTGAAGCTGCCGCCGTAGGCGAAGTCCATGTTGACCTCGCGGATCTCCATCTGGGTGCCGGGCACCTTGGCCCCGAACCGCAGCGTGACCCCTTCGTCGGGCTGGATCCGTAGCACCAGAGCGTTGTAGCCGAGCTCCTCGGTGTCGGTGGCGGTGAACGGCAGGTGCGGGGCCCGTTTGAACCCCAACGCGATCTCGGTGACCCGCCGCGCCAACCGTTTTCCGGTCCGCAGGTAGAACGGCACCCCCGCCCAGCGGCGGTTGTCGATGTCGACCCGGATCGCGGCGAACGTCTCGGTCTTCGTGTCCCGAGGGATCCCCTGCTCCTCGAGGTAGCCCTTGACCTTTTCGCCACCCGCCCAGCCACCGGCGTAGACGCCTCGCGCGGTGTGTAGGTCCATCCGCTGCGGGGGCCGGGTCGCCGCCAGCACCTTCTGCTTCTCGGCCCGCAGCTGGCGGGCGTCGAAGGAGGTGGGCTCCTCCATGGCCGTCAGGGCCAGCAGCTGCAGGAGATGGTTCTGGATGACGTCGCGGGCGGCGCCGATGCCGTCGTAGTAGCCGGCCCGGCCACCGATGCCGATGTCCTCGGCCATGGTGATCTGCACGTGGTCGACGTAATTGTTGTTCCACACCGGTTCGAACAGCTGGTTGGCGAACCGCAGGGCCAACAGGTTCTGCACCGTCTCCTTACCCAGGTAGTGGTCGATCCGGAAGACCGACGCCGAGGAGAAGACCGAGGAGACCACCTCGTTGAGCTCGCGCGCGCTCTTCAGGTCGTGGCCGAAGGGTTTCTCGATCACCACCCGGCTCCACCGGCCGCCTTGTTGGTCGGCCAACCCGTGATCACGCAGCTGGCCCACCACGGCGGGGAACGCCCCCGGCGGGATCGAGAGGTAGAACGCGTGGTTGCCGCCGGTGCCCCGGGCCTCGTCGAGGTCGGTGATCGTCGCCTTGAGCTTCTCGAACGCGGCGTCGTCGCCGAAGTTCCCGGACACGAAGCGGATGCCCTCGCTCAGCTGCTTCCACACCTCCTCGCGGAAGGGGGTGCGCGCGTGCTGCTTGACCGCGGCGTGCACGATCTGGGCGAAGTCCTGGTTCTCCCAGTCACGCCGGGCGAAACCGACCAGCGCGAATCCCGGCGGCAGCAGACCGCGGTTGGCGAGGTCGTAGACCGCCGGCATCAGCTTTTTGGTCGACAGGTCCCCGGTGACGCCGAAGATCACCAGGACACAGGGCCCGGCGATCCTCGGCAGCCGCCGATCCTGTGGGTCGCGCAGCGGGTTCGGGCGATCGACCAGACTGATCGGGACGCTCACGCGCCGGCGCCCGACTCCACCTCCCGCAGGGAGGTCTGCACGGTGTCGGTCAGCTCGTCCCAGCTGGTCATGAACTTGCTGACACCCTCGGACTCCAGCACGTCGATCGCGTCGTCGTAGTCGATGCCCAGACCGGCGAGCGCGTCCATGGTCTGCTGGGCGTCGGCGTACATCGTGGTGATCTTGTCGCCCTCGACCTCGCCGTGGTCGGCGAAGGCCTGCATGGTCTTCTCGGGCATGGTGTTGACGGTGTCGGCCACCACCAGCTCGGTGACGTAGAGGGTGTCGGGCAGGTCGGGGTTCTTCACCCCGGTCGAGGCCCACAGCGGACGCTGCTTTCTGGCCCCCTTGGCGGCCAGGGCCTCCCAGCGCTCACCGGCGAAGGTCTGTTCGAACAACTGGTAGGCCAGCCGTGCGTTGGCGATGGCGGCCTTGCTGCGCAGAGCCTTCGCCTCCTCGGTGCCGATCGCGTCGAGGCGCTTGTCGTACTCGGTGTCCACCCGGGACACAAAGAACGACGCCACGGAATGGATCTTGGCCAGGTCGTGGCCGGTCTCGGCGGCCCGTTCCAGACCGCTGAGGTACGCCTCGATCACGTCGGTGTACTGACCGAGTCCGAAGATCAGGGTCACGTTGACGCTGATCCCCTCGCTGATCGCGGTGGCGATCGCCGGCAACACCGGCTTGGTGGCCGGGATCTTGATCAACAGGTTGGGTCGGTCGACGGTGGACCACAGCTCACGGGCCTCGGCAATGGTGGCGTCGGTGTCCAGGGCGAGCTTGGGGGACACCTCCAACGAGACCCGGCCGTCCACGCCGTCGGTGGCCGCGGAGACGTCGGCCATCACGTCACAGGCGTTACGCACGTCGGTGGTGGTGATCGACCTGATGGCCTCGGGCACGCTGCTGCCGTCAGCCGCGAGGTCCTTGAGCTGCACGTCGTAGGCCTCGCCCTTGGCAAGGGCGCCGGCGAAGATCGTCGGGTTGGTCGTCACGCCGGTCACCGACGAGTCGGTGATCAAGGAGGACAGGTTGCCGCTGTCCAGTCGCTCGCGCGACAGGTCGTCCAGCCAGATGGAGACACCGGCGTCGTGCAACTTCTTGAGTCGTTCGTTCATGGTCGTTCCTCCCGATCGGGAAAGCAGAGCACGGTTCGTACGTGGGGGTTCAGCTGATCGTGACGCCCGGGTCCTCTTCGAGGTCCGCGGTCGACTTGGGTCCGGCGGCTGCTGGGTGCAGAGGCGCGGCGTCCTGGGAAGCGGTCTGGAGGCTTTCCCTGGCCGCCGTGGTCACGGTCTCACCGCTGAAACCGAACTCCTCGAACAGCAGCCCGCCGGCGGCGCTGGCGCCGTAGTGGTTGATGCTGATGATCTTGCCGGCGTCACCGACGATGTCGCGCCAGCCCTGGCTGACACCGGCCTCGACGCTGACCCGGGCCTTGACCTCGGCCGGGATCACCGAGTCGCGGTACTGCTGGTCCTGCTCGTCGAACCACTCCCGACACGGCATCGAGACCACGCGGGCGGCGATACCCTCGCCCTCCAGCGCCTCGGCAGCGGTGATCGCGTACTGCACCTCGGAGCCGGTCCCGATCAGGATGACGAATTGGTCGGCGTCGGCGCTGCCGAAGTCCTTGAGCACGTAGGCGCCCTTCGCCACGTTCTCGGTGGTGGCGTACCCGTCGGTGCCGCGCGGCACGATCGGCAGGTTCTGCCGGCTCAGGATCAGCCCGGCGGGGCGGTCGGAGTTCTTCCGGATCGCCGCCCAGCAGGCCGCGGTTTCGTTGGCGTCGGCCGGCCGGACCACGTCCAGGCCCGGGATCGCCCGGAGCGCCGCCAGGTGCTCGATCGGCTGGTGGGTCGGGCCGTCCTCACCCAAGCCGATGGAGTCGTGGGTCCACACGTAGGTCACGGGCACCCGCATCAGCGCCGACAACCGGACCGCGCCGCGCATGTAGTCGCTGAAGGTGAGGAACGTCCCGCCGTAGGGGCGGGTCCCACCGTGCACCTTGATGCCGTTCATGATCGCGCCCATCGCGTGCTCGCGGATGCCGAAGTGCAGCACCCGACCGTAGGGGCCACCGGAGAACATCTTGGTCTGCCGATCCGTCGGCAAGAAGCTCGGCTCCCCCTTGGGCGTGGTGTTGTTCGACCCCGCCAGGTCAGCCGAACCGCCCCACAGCTCGGGCATCTTCGGGGCCAGCGCGGTCAGCACCGCACCCGAGGCGGCCCGGGTGGCGATGCCCTTCGGGTCGGCGTCCCAGCTGGGCAACGCGTCCTCCCAACCCGGGCTCAGCTCGTCGGCCACCAGCCGGTCGTAGAGCGCCTTGCCGTCCGGATTGGCCTGCGCCCAGGTGTCGAATCGCTCTTGCCACTCGTCCTGCGCCGCCCGGCCGCGCTCCAGCAGCTTCCGGGTGTGCCCGATGACCTCCTCGGACACCTCGAAGGTCTGCTCCGGGTCGAAACCCAAGATCTCCTTGGTCGCCTTGACCTCGTCGACCCCGAGCGCTGACCCGTGCGCGTCACCGGTGCCCTGCTTGGTGGGGGCCGGCCAGCCGATGATCGTGCGCAGGAGGATGAAACTGGGACGGTCGGTGACCCCGCGGGCCGTCTCCAGCGCGTCGTTGAGCGCCTTCACGTTCTCGCCGTAGTGGGTGTCGCCGTTGGTCCAGTCGATGGACTGCACGTGCCAGCCGTACGCCTCGTAGCGGGCGGCGGTGTCCTCAGTCAGGGCGATGTTGGTGTCGTCTTCGATCGAGATCTGGTTGTCGTCATAGATCAGCGTCAAGTTGCCCAGCCGCTGGGTGCCGGCCAGCGAGGACGCCTCTGAGGTGATGCCCTCCTCGATGTCGCCGTCGGAGGCCAGGCAGTAGATCTGGTGGTCGAAGACCGACTCACCCTGGGGGGCGTCGGGGTCGAGCAGCCCCCGCTCGCGGCGGGCGGCCATGGCCATCCCGACCGCGTTGGCAATGCCCTGGCCCAACGGACCGGTGGTGATCTCCACCCCCTTGGTGTGGCCGTACTCGGGGTGGCCCGGGGTCTTGGAACCCCAGGTGCGCAACGCCTTGAGGTCGTCGAGCTCCAAGCCCCAGCCGCCGAGGTAGAGCTGGATGTAGAGCGTGATGCTCGAATGCCCACACGACAGCACGAAGCGGTCCCGGCCCGGCCAGTGCGGCTCGGCCGGGTTGTGCCGCATCACCTTCTGGAACAACAGGTAGGCCACCGGCGCCAGGCTCATCGCGGTGCCGGGGTGGCCGTTACCGACCTTCTGGACGGCGTCAGCCGCGAGGACGCGAACGGTGTCGACCGCGGTGGTGTCGACGTCGGTCCAGCCGTCAGGCAGGGTGATCTCTTCGGAAGTGACGGACACGGTGTGCGGCTCCTCTTGGTGCGGCGACGTGGTCGGGCGGCTCGGTGCTGGGGTGATCGATCGTTTCGATGTTAGCGGGGGTAATGCTGGTCACACCCGGTCGGTCCCCCCGCCCGTCACCTCCGCGGCGCGTGGCGGGCGTGCGGCCGCTGGTTTCGGTCGCGCCGCGACGGTGGTCCTAGACTCACCTCGGTAGTCAGGACGGTCAAGGATTCTCGGCCCGTCCTTCCGGCTGGACCGTAGATCAAGGGGCGCAGTGACGAGCATCGACCTTCCCGCTTCCGCGGCGAGCCGACACCGTCGGTCGGCCGGCGACGGCGAAACGGTCGACGGGCTCACCACCCCGGGCGTGGCGTCGGCTGGGGGTGCGCGGACCTCGGTCCGCGATGTCCTGGGGGCCTACGTCGGGCTGACCAAGCCCCGGATCATCGAGCTGCTGCTGATCACCACGGTGCCGGCGATGTTCTTGGCCGCTCGAGGTGTGCCGCCGCTGTCGCTGGTGGCCCTGACCATGGTCGGTGGCTGCCTCGCCGCCGCCAGCGCGAACGTCATCAACTGCGTCCTGGACCGCGACATCGACGAGCAGATGCGCCGCACACGTCGGCGTCCACTGCCCCGCCACGCCGTGCGACCGCAAGCGGCGGTCGTCTTCGGCGTGCTGCTGGGCGTCGTGGCCACGCTCTGGCTCGGCTTCCTGGTGAACTGGACCAGCTCGCTGCTCGCGCTGACGGCCAACGCCTTCTACGTCTTCGGTTACACGATGCTGCTCAAGCGGCGGACCAGCCAGAACATCGTGTGGGGTGGCCTGGCGGGCTGCTTCCCGCCGCTCATCGGCTGGACCGCCGTCACCGGTCACGTGGCCTGGACCCCGCTGGTGCTCTTCGCCATCGTCTTCTTCTGGACCCCGCCGCACACCTGGGCGCTCGCCATGCGGTACCGCGAGGACTACGCCGCAGCGCAGGTGCCGATGCTGCCCGTGGTGATGTCGGCCCCCAGGGTCGCCGTCCGGATCGTCGCGTACGCCGTGGTCACCGTCGCCGTCTCGCTGAGCCTCGCGCCCGTGGCCGGGACGGGCTGGCTCTACCCGAGCGTCGCCGCGGTCACTGGGGCTGCGTTCATCTGGGAGGCCGTCGGCCTGCTCCGCCGGGCCCGGGCCGGAATCACCCGCGCCCCGCTTAAACCAACGTGGCTATTTTCCCGGTCGAAGTCCTACCTGGCGGTGGTGTTTTTTGCGGCGGCCATCGAACCGCTGC
>JBPCRP010000126.1:0-2643 GCA_050996715.1 Propionibacteriaceae bacterium | reverse complement strand
GTCAGCGATCGCTGAGGCGATCGACAACCTTGTCCACAAGGGCCGGGTCGTCGTGAAGCAGCCCGATCAGGGCTCGGATGACCTCGCTTTTGTCGATCTTCTTCCCGACGGTCCGGCGCACGTTCAGTAGATCCTCGTCGAGTTGGTTCGCCGCCGTGGTGGTGAGTAGCAGGGTGTACTTGCGGGTTTCTTCGCCGACGCTGCCCGGTGTCGGTGTAGGTCCGCTGCGGATGGCGGCGGCCGATGCGAAGCGGTTGGCGGTGGCCATCAGACCCTTGCTCCGATCAGCTCGTCGAGCACGGCGTCGTATTCGAGTAGATCGGTGATGACGGTCCCCCACACGTTGGCGTAGGCCTCTCGCAGCCCGATTTGAGCGTTTAGCAGCGGCAGCCCCTGCCCGGTGATGCCTTCTCGGGCATCCCGGCTCGAAGCGGTTCCCCCTCGGACCTTCGTCAGCAGTAGGTGGGCGTCGACGTGATGGACGGTTTCCAGGTCCTCGACGAGTTGCAGCACCCGGCCGAGTTCTCGAACGTCCATCAGACTGGGGGCGAACGGGACGAGCAGATGGTCCGAAACCATGAGTGCTTGGCGAAGGATCGGGTCATCCTCGGTCGCTGCTCGCCCGGTGTCGATCACGATGTGGGCGTAGTCCCCTGCCACATCCTGAACCCGACGAGCAAGGTCACGGGTGCTCCACTGCACCACGGCGGCGGGAAAGCCCTCCCCCGCTTCTTCTGACCAGCTGAGAATCGAGCCCTGTGGATCGGCATCAACGATGAGCGTCCGGCCACGACGAGCCAGCCCAGCCGCCAGGTACACGGTCGAAGTCGACTTGCCGACGCCGCCCTTCTTGTTACCGAGAGTCAAGATCATGCGTCACACCGTAATGGCGTTGACAGCACTACGGCGTGACGGCACGCCGTCACGGTGGTTGAGCGGCGATAGCACCTACGGGCGTTGGCGACTCGATGATCACCGAGGCCGATAAGCTGCGACTATGAGCACCGCTGACGGTTGGGATCTAACGGTCCCTGAGGACGAAGCCGCACTAGTGGCCGAATTGCGCCGCCACGGCGTGGTCCCTGGTCAGCGCCTCCACATCGAACAAGCGCCGCCCGAAGCGGGCCAAGCGCTCGGCAACGGCGACCCGCGCAAGTCTCAGCGTCGCCGGCTCGACTTCATAGGTTCGATCGACGGCGGACCGACTGACCTGTCCGAGCGCACCGACGAGTATTTGCAGCGAGGCTTCGGCCGAGAGTGATCCTGGTCGACACCAACGTTTTGGTGGCCGCAGCCCGTACAGCAGACACGAATCACCAGGCCGCAGCTGAGCTGCTGCAAGCAGTTCGAGAACCGCTGTTGGTCCCGCCGACCGTGGTTGCCGAGACTTGCTACCTGCTGAGCGAGTGGGGGAGCCCCGCCGTCGAGGCGCAGTTCCTACGGAGCTTCGAGGCCGGTGACTTGGAGCTGGCCGAACTCAGCGTCTCCGACGTTGGCCGCATGGCTGATCTCGTCGAGCGCTACGCTGACCTCGGCCTTGGCGGCACTGACGCCTCGATTGTGGCTATCGCCGAGCGACTTGGGTTGACGACGGTGGCGACCTTCGACCACCGCCACTTTCGGGTGGTTCGTCCGAGCCACGTACCGCACCTGACGCTGCTCCCCGCCGACCTGCCGTCGTGACGGCACGCCGTCATAGGCCGGTGACTGTGGCGGCGTTGTTGTGGAACAGGCGGCCGTCTCGCATATAGGCCCTGACCTGCTCGGACGAGTGGTGCCCGGTCTGGTTCATGATGGCGGCCTCGCTGGCGCCGCCATCGGCGGCCGAGGTCACGAACCCGGCCCGTAGTGAGTGCCCGGCAAAAGTTGCCGGGTCAGCTCCGATGCGAACGGCGCCAGCCTTGACGATGCGGGCGACTCCCCGGTCGCTGAGACGACCGCCGAGCAGGCCCTGGCCGTGGCCGAGGACCGAACGGAACAACGCCCCCGTGTCGGCGTCATTGACCTGGCGCCAAGCCCTGAGCGCTCGCACCGGACACGACACAGGGGAGGGCCCATACGGAATGCCGATGCTGCGCCCGGCGCCTTCCTGGTCGGTTTTGGATCGCCTGATGCGCAGTACCAGGCCGTCATCGGTTTCGGCCACGTCGCCGACGTCGAGCGCCACCAGCTCGGAGCGGCGGAACCCGCCAGCAAAGCCGACCGTGAGCACCGCTCGGGCGAGCGTGCTGCGTGCTCCGTCGTCGGGCAATGTTGCGACCATGCGCCGCACGTCCTTGCCCCACGCAGCGGCCTTGCGCTCGACGGGCTGGTCGACATTCGCCCTGGCGATCCCGGCCATGCGGGTACGCACGACGGCTGCCGTGGTGGGCGAATCGTGTCCGTAGCCCTGATGCACAACGCTGATCGCCGCCAGGCGCCGGCGCAGCGTCGACACCTTGAACGACCGTGCGGCGTCGGCCAGATAGAGGGCAACCGTTTCCGGCGACGCCGGCAGCGCCGGCCGTCCGTGGCTATCGCACCAACCGCTGAAGTGTCGCCAGTCCCGTTGGTAGCCGAGCCACGTCCGGTCGGCCCGAGATTTGGCGTCGTAGTGGCGCCCGGCGTCTTCGAGTTCGGCGAGGGCAGCCCCGGACACCTGGC
>JBPCRP010000120.1:0-35931 GCA_050996715.1 Propionibacteriaceae bacterium | reverse complement strand
ACGCCGAGCAACGCGCCGCGGACGGCCTGATCCCCTACGTGGTGCCCGACGTGCTGAAGAAGATGCCACCGCACAAGGACTTCGGGGCGCAGGATTCCACGTCGTTCTGGAGCGACGCCGCCGTCTGGGTGCCCTGGGCGCTCTGGCAGGCCTACGCCGATCAGGAGGCGCTGGCCGAGGCGTGGGAGGCGATGCTGGCCCACGTGCGTCGGGTGGAGGGCAAGCTGTCCGACACCGGGGTGTGGGACACCGGGTTCCAGTTCGCCGACTGGCTCGACCCGGACGCCCCGGCGGACGACCCGGTCAAGGCCAAGGCGGACCCCGGCGTGGTGTCGACCGCGGCCTACTACCGCAGCGTGCGGATCGTCGCCCAGGTCGGGCGCATCCTCGGCCACGACGAGGACGCCGGCCAGCTCGAGGCCCTGGCCGGGCGGGTCCGGGCGGCCTTCCACGAGCAGTACGTCAGCGAGGACGGCCGGGTCGCGAGCGACTGCGCCACGGTCTACGCGCTGGCGATCGCCTTCGACCTGTTGGACGAGCCGCAACGTCAGCTCGCGGGCGACCGACTGGCCGAGCTGGCGGCCGCGAACGACTACCGGGTGTCGACTGGCTTCGCGGGGACGCCGTACGTCTGCGACGCGCTGACGGCCACCGGGCACCTGGACGCGGCGTACCGGCTGCTGCTGGAGCGGGAGTGCCCCTCCTGGCTCTACCCCGTGGGGATGGGCGCCACCACGATCTGGGAACGGTGGGACTCGATGCTTCCCGACGGCTCGATCAACCCTGGTCAGATGACCAGCTTCAACCACTACGCACTCGGCGCGGTGGCGGATTGGATGCACCGCACGGTCGCCGGGCTGGCCCCGGCGGAGCCGGGCTACGCCAAGGTCCGGGTCGCCCCCCGTCCGGGCGGGTCGCTGACCTGGGCGAGTGCGTCGCTGCAGACGCCGCACGGACCGGTCGCGGTGTCGTGGCGGCTGGCGGACGGTGAGCTGGTCTGCGACGTGTCGCTGCCCGACGGGGTCTCGGCCGAGGTCGACCTGCCGGGGTCCGAACCCCAGGAGCTACCCGGCGGTGGCACCAGCACGGTGCGGGCCGCGACGCTGGCGGAGGTGGCCCGATGATCGCCCAGGACGTGCTCGACCAGCTCGCCACCCAGGCGATCGAGTTGCCCTCGTGGGCGTTCGGCAACTCCGGCACCCGGTTCAAGGTGTTCGGTACGCCCGGCACCCCGCGCACGGTGGAGGAGAAGCTTGCCGACGCGGCGAAGGTCCACGAGTTCACCGGGTTGGCGCCCAAGGTCGCCCTGCACATCCCGTGGGACACGGTGGACGACTACGCCGGCCTCCGTCGGCACGCCGAGTCACTCGGGGTGCGGCTGGGGACGGTCAACTCCAACACGTTCCAGGACGACGTCTACAAGTTCGGCAGCCTGACCCACCTCGACGAGTCGGTGCGGCGGAAAGCCGTCGAGCACCACTACGAGTGCATCGAGGTGATGAACCAGACCGGGTCGCGCGACCTCAAGATCTGGCTGGCCGACGGCACCAACTATCCCGGTCAGGGTGACATCCGTGGCCGCCAGGACCGGCTGGCCGACAGCCTCGCCCAGATCTACGACCGGATCGGTCCCGACCAGCGGCTGGTGCTGGAGTACAAGTTCTTCGAGCCGGCGTTCTACCACACCGACGTCCCGGACTGGGGCACGTCGTACGCCCAGGTCAGCGCACTCGGGGACCGGGCGTACGTCTGCCTGGACACCGGGCACCACGCCCCGGGCACCAACATCGAGTTCATCGTGGCTCAGCTGCTGCGGCTGGGGAAGCTCGGCTCGTTCGACTTCAACTCCCGCTTCTACGCCGACGACGACCTGATCGTCGGTGCGGCCGACCCGTTCCAGCTGTTCCGGATCCTCTACGAGGTGGTCCGGGGCGGTGGCCTGGACCCGGCCGCCGGGGTCGCGTTCATGCTCGACCAGTGCCACAACGTCGAGGACAAGATCCCCGGCCAGATCCGCTCGGTGCTGAACGTGCAGGAGATGACGGCCCGGGCCCTGCTGGTCGACGGGTCGGCACTCGCAGCGGCCCAGGAGGCCGGTGACGTGCTCGGCGCGAACCAGGTGATCATGGATGCGTTCTACACCGACGTCCGTGCCGATCTGGCCGCGTGGCGCGAGTCCCGCGGACTGCCCGCCGACCCGATCAGGGCGTACGCCGAGTCGGGCTATCAGCAGCAGATCGTCGACGAGCGCCGCGGCGGCCAACAGGCCGGCTGGGGCGCCTGACCGCCCGCCACGCCGGGAAAGTGGGCACAAACGACCCCACACCCGGCGTGGCTCGGGTCGTATGTGACCACTTTCGCAAGAAGATGCCACCCACCACCGGAAGACACCCAGATGACTACCACCGTTGCCGACCTGATCGCCCGGAGCAACCGCCTCGGCGCCGACCCGCGGAACACCAACTACGCCGGGGGTAACACCTCGGCCAAGGGCACCGCGACCGACCCGGTCACCGGTGAGCCGGTCGAGCTACTGTGGGTGAAGGGCTCCGGCGGTGACCTCGGCACGCTGACCGAGTCGGGGTTGGCCGTGCTGCGGCTGGACCGGATGCGCTCACTGGTCGACGTGTACCCCGGACCGGAGCGCGAAGACGAGATGGTGGCGGCCTTCGACTACTGCCTGCATGGCAAGGGGGGCGCCGCACCGTCGATCGACACCGCGATGCACGGGCTGGTGGATGCGGCCCACGTCGACCACCTGCACCCCGACGCCGGTATCGCCGTGGCCACCGCCGCCGACGGGGAGGCGCTGACCACCGAGATCTTCGGCGACTCCGTGGTCTGGGTGCCGTGGCGGCGTCCGGGTTTCCAGCTGGGGTTGGACATCGCAGAGATCAAGAACGCGAACCCGCGGGCGATCGGGTGCATCCTCGGCGGGCACGGGATCACCGCCTGGGGGGACACCTCGGCCGAGGCCGAGACCAACTCGCGATCGATCATCGAGACGGCGACGGCCTACATCGCCGAGCACAGCAAGCCCGAGCCGTTCGGCCCGGCGCTCGACGGGTACGGTGCCCTGCCGCCGGCGGAGCGACGGACCAAGGCCGCGGCGCTGGCCGCGGCGCTGCGTTCGGTGGCGTCGTTCGACCGGCCGATGGTCGGCCATTTCACCGACAACGACGTGGTGCTGGACTTCCTGGCGTCCACTGAGCACCCCCGACTGGCCGAGCTCGGCACCAGCTGCCCCGACCACTTCCTGCGGACCAAGATCAAACCGCTGGTGCTCGACCTCCCGGCCGCTGCGTCGGTCGAGGAGACGAAGGCCCGGTTGACCGAGCTGCACCAGGCGTACCGGGCCGACTATCAGGCTTACTACGACCGGCACGCGGGCGCCGACTCGCCCGCGATCCGGGGGGCCGACCCGTTGATCATCCTGATCCCGGGCGTCGGCATGTTCTCTTACGGAGCGAACAAGCAGACGGCTCGGGTGGCCGGGGAGTTCTACCTGAACGCGATCAACGTGATGCGGGGGGCCGAGGGGCTGTCGGCCTACACACCCATCGACGAGGCCGAGAAGTTCAAGATCGAGTACTGGGCCTTGGAGGAGGCCAAGCTCCAGCGGATGCCGAAGCCCAAGCCGCTGGCCGGCCGGATCGCCCTGGTCACCGGTGCCGCTTCGGGGATCGGCAAGGCCATCGCCACCCGCCTCGCGACCGAGGGGGCGTGCGTGGTGATCGCCGACCTGGACGTCGAGAAGGCCAGTGCGGCAGCGGCCGAGCTGGGTAGTGCCGACGTGGCGGTGGGCCTAGCGGCCAACGTCACCGACGAGGCCGCCGTGCAGGCAGCGGTCGACGCGAGCGTACTCGCCTTCGGTGGGCTCGACCTGGTGGTCAACAACGCAGGACTGTCGCTCTCGAAGTCGCTGCTGGACACCACCGTCGCCGACTGGGACCTGCAGCACGACGTGATGGCCAAGGGCTCGTTCCTGGTCTCCCGGGCGGCCGCCAAGGTGCTGATCGAGCAGCAGCTCGGGGGCGACATCGTCTATATCAGCAGCAAGAACTCGATCTTCGCCGGCCCGAACAACATCGCCTACTCCGCCACCAAGGCCGATCAGGCCCACCAGGTACGGCTGCTGGCCGCTGAGCTCGGCGAGCACGGGGTCAAGGTCAACGGCATCAACCCCGATGGGGTGGTCCGCGGCTCGGGGATCTTCGCCGGCGGGTGGGGGGCCAAGCGGGCGGCGGTCTACGGCGTCCCGGAGGATGAGCTCGGCGCCTACTACGCCCAGCGCACGTTGCTCAAACGGGAGGTCCTGCCCGAGAACGTGGCCAACGCGGTCTTCGTGCTCTGCTCCGCTGACCTCAGCCACACCACCGGTCTGCACATCCCGGTCGACGCCGGGGTCGCGGCGGCCTTCCTGCGATGACGTCGGCCGGCGAGCGCTCGGTGTTCGGGGCCGTCGACATCGGCGCCTCCGGGGGTCGAGTGATGGCGGGTACCGTGACCGACGGTCGGATCGAGCTGGAGGCGGTGCACCGCTTCGCGAACGGTGCGGTGACCCGCGAGGACCACCTGCGCTGGGATCTGTCAGCGATCTTCGAGGAGGTGCTGGTCGGGCTGAGCGAGCTCGCCCGTCGCCACCCCGACGTGGTCAGCGTCGGGATCGACACCTGGGCGGTCGACTACGGGCTGCTCGACGAGCACGGGGCGTTGCTCGCCGAACCGGTGTCCTACCGAGACGACCGCACCGACGCGGTGATCACCGAGGTGCACGCCCGGCTGAGCCCCGAGCAGCTGTACGCGGTGAACGGTCTGCAGGAGCTGCCCTTCACCACGCTCTACCAGCTGGTGGCGGAGCAGCGCGGCCCGTTGTGGCCACGCGCGCGGCACGCCCTGCTGCTGCCCGACCTGCTGGCCTACTGGCTCACCGGGGAGCTCCGGACCGAACTCACCAACGCGTCGACCACCGGCCTGCTCGACGCCCGGGAGCGGACGCTGTCCACATCGATTCTGACGGCGCTCGAGCTGTCGGGCGAGCTGTTCCCGCCGCTGGTCGAGCCGGGCGAGGTGATCGGGTGTGTGACGGCGGCGGTCGCCGCACGCACCGGGCTCTCGCCGCAGACCCAGGTCGTCGCCGTCGGGTCCCACGACACGGCCTCCGCGGTGGTCGGGGTGCCCGCGACCAGCCGGCACGTTGCCTACATCTCCTCCGGCACCTGGTCGCTCGTCGGGGTGGAGCTGGACCAGCCGGTGCTGACCGACGCAAGCCGAGCGGCCAACTTCACCAACGAGGGTGGGGTCGACGGCCGGATCCGGTTCCTGCGCAACGTGGGCGGTCTGTGGCTGTTGCAGGAGTCGCTGCGCACCTGGCGCGAGCAGGGTGACCGGGCCGACCAGGCCGAGCTGCTCGCGGCCGCCGCCGAGCTGGCCACCGGCGGCCCGACGGTGGACGTGGACGACCCGCAGTTCATCGCCCCCGGTGACCTGCCGAGCCGGATCCGGTCGGCGTGCACGGCGACGGGCCAACCGGCCCCGGGTGACGCCGTCGCCGTGGTGCGCTGCATCCTGGACTCCCTGGCGGTCGCCTACGCCCAGACGGTGCAGCAGGCCGAGGAGCTGTCGGGACAACCGGTGAAGGTGGTGCACATCGTGGGCGGAGGGTCGCAGAATCCGTTGCTGTGTGAGCTGACCGCCGAGCTGTCGGGACGCCTGGTGCTCTCGGGCCCGGTGGAGGCCACCGCGCTCGGCAACGTCATGGTGCAGGCCCGAGCCCACGGCGCCTTGTCCGGCGACCTCGAGACGCTCCGGACGGGTCTCGCGCACCAGCTGGATCTGCACCGGTACGCGCCGCGGGGTGACCGCCCGTGAGGATCGCCCTCTTCGTCACCTGTCTCGCCGACGCGATGTTTCCCGACGTCGGCCGGGCCACGGTAACGCTGCTGGAGCGGCTCGGTCACCGGGTCGAGTTCCCCGCGGCGCAGACGTGCTGCGGACAGATGCACGTCAACACCGGCTACCAACCACAGGTGCTTCCGCTGGTGGCGCGATACGCCGAGGTGTTCGCCGACTACGACGCGGTCGTGGTGCCCTCGGGTTCGTGCGTGGGCTCGATCCGGCACCAGCACGCCGTGATCGCCGACCGGTTCGGCACCCCGGCGTTGCGCGCCGACGTGGATGCGGTCGCGGCGAAGACCTACGAGCTGTCCGAGCTGCTGGTCGATGTGCTCGGGGTGACCGACGTCGGGGCCTATTTCCCGCATCGGGTGACCTACCACCCGACGTGTCACTCGCTGCGGATGCTGCGGGTGGGCGACAAGCCGTTGGCGCTGCTGCGCGCCGTCGAGGGTCTCGATCTCGTGGCGCTGCCGCAGGCCGACCAGTGCTGCGGTTTCGGCGGCACCTTCGCGATCAAGAACGCCGACACCTCGGCCGCCATGCTGGCTGACAAGATCACCAACCTCGGCGCCACTGGGGCAGAGGTCTGCACGGCCGGCGACAGCTCCTGTCTGATGCACATCGGCGGCGGCCTGTCCCGGCTGGCGGCCAGCACCGGAGAGCGAGGGACGCACACGGTGCACCTGGCGCAGATCCTCGCCTCCACGAGGGAACGGGTCCTCACGTGAGGCCGCCGGTGATGTTGGGGATGCCGGTGGTCTCGCCCCGCGGGGTGGGGAACCTGCGCGGCGACGAGACCTTCCCGCAGGCGGCCCACCACACGCTGCGCGACGCCCAGCTGCGCCGTAACCTCGGCAACGCGACCGCCACGATCCGGGCCAAGCGGGCCGCGGTCGTGGCTGAGCTGCCTGACTGGGAAGAGCTGCGCGAGGCCGGCCGCCAGCTCAAGGTGCACACGATGGCGCACCTGCCGGACTACCTCGAGCAGCTGGAGGCGGCCGTCACCGCCCGCGGTGGGGTCGTGCACTGGGCGCGGGACGCGGCCGAGGCCAACACGATCGTCACCGAGCTCGTGCAAGCCACCGGGGCCGATGAGGTGGTCAAGGTCAAGTCGATGGCCACCCAGGAGATCGGTCTGAACGAGGCGCTCGAGGCGGCCGGGATCGCGGCCTTCGAAACCGACCTCGCCGAGCTGATCGTCCAGCTGGGACACGACAAGCCGAGCCACATCCTGGTCCCGGCGATCCATCGCAACCGGGCCGAGATCCGCAAGATCTTCCTGCAGGAGATGGGTGACGTCGACCCCGACCTGACCGACGAGCCGGCCGTGCTGGCCAACGCCGCGCGGCTGCACCTGCGACGGAAGTTCCTCGCGGCCAAGGTGGCGATCAGCGGAGCCAACTTCGCCGTGGCCGAGACCGGGACACTGGCGGTGGTGGAGTCCGAAGGCAACGGGCGGATGTGCCTGACCCTACCCGAGACCTTGATCACCGTGATGGGGATCGAGAAGCTGGTGCCGCGGTGGCGCGATCTGGAGGTGTTCCTGCAGCTGCTGCCGCGGTCCTCGACGGGCGAGCGGATGAACCCGTACACGTCGATGTGGACCGGGGTGACCCCCGGTGACGGACCCCAGGCCTTCCATCTGGTGCTGATCGACAACGGGCGGACGGCGGTGCTGTCCGACGAGCACGGCCGGGACGCGTTGAACTGCATCCGTTGCAGTGCGTGCCTCAACGTGTGCCCGGTCTACGAGCGGACCGGCGGGCACGCGTACGGCTCGGTCTACCCGGGCCCGATCGGGGCGATCCTCAGCCCGCAGCTGACCGGGATCGAGGACAACGCGTCGTTGCCCTATGCGTCGTCGCTGTGCGGCGCCTGCTACGACGTGTGCCCGGTCAAGATCGACATCCCGACGATCCTGGTGCACCTGCGGGCCGAGCACACCGAGACCTACGCCGACGAGCACCGGGTGCCCAGCGCCGAGGCAATGGCGATGAAAGCGGCCGCGTTCGTGATGAGCAACCCGACGCGCTGGCGGCTGGCGCTGCGCAGCGCACGGCTGGGTCGCGTCCTCGGTCGCCGGCGCGGCGTGATCGGCCGGATGCCGCTACCGGTCGCCCGGCAATGGACCGACGCTCGTGACGTGCCCCGCCCGCCGCAACAGTCCTTCCGGGACTGGTGGGCGGCCGAGCACCAGGACGACCCGTGAGTGCTCGCGACGACGTGCTCGCCCGGATCCGGGCCGCGCACCGGGCGGCTCCGCCACCCGTGCTCGCCTACACCGACATCGCCCGGAACTACCAGACCAGCTCCGAGCTCGACCATGATCAGCTGCTCGACCGGCTGGTGGATCGGCTGCTGGACTACAAGGCGCTCGTCCGGCAGACCAGTACCGATCAGTTGGCGGCGACCGTGGCCACCGCACTCGCTGAGCGCGGTGTCGACACCCTGGTGGTGCCGGCCGGGCTGGACGACGGCTGGCTCACGGGGACGACGGTGACCCGTCATCTCGACACCGCCACCGACCCGCTGAGCGTGACGGAGCTCGATGCGGTCGACGGGGTGATCACCACGTGCGCCGTGGCGGTGGCCGAGACCGGGACGTTGATCCTGGACGCATCGGCCGGCCAGGGCCGGCGGGCGGTCTCGCTCGTTCCCGACTACCACCTGTGCGTGGTCCGAGCCGGTACGGTCGTCGCCGACGTCCCGCAGGCCCTGGCCCGGTTGGAAGCGACCCGACCGCTGACCATGATCAGCGGGCCGAGCGCGACCAGCGACATCGAGCTCAACCGGGTCGAGGGTGTGCACGGACCGCGCACCCTCGAAGTGATCATCGTCAACTGACCGGGCCGTGTCGGCGACGGGCATCCGACCCGGTCCGACACGGTCCGGTGGGGTGAGCCGGCGTTCCCGCGGGAACGTTTTTGTGCTGATCCGTAGTCGACTCGGGTGGTCAGCGGCCGAGGGCGTACAGGTCGGTCAGGATCCGCAGGCTCTTGACGGCTTCGTGGGGGCCGAGCCAGAACGGCTCCGGGTCGCTGCGTCGTCGGTAGAAGTCGGTGATCAACCGCGTGTGGGAGGCGCCCCAGTAGCTGCGCCCACCGCCCGTGGCCACCGGCTCGGCGACGGTTTCGGTACGACCGTCGGACCAGGTGATGCGGAGGTCCCCGGCCAACCGCAAAGTGGCGTGCTCGGTGACGATCTCGAGGGTCACGGGCGCATCCGTCGCGTGCAAAAGGGTGGCGAAGCAGACGCTCCGGACCCCGGTGTGGTGGGTGAGCACGAGCTGGGCGGTGTCTTCGACCTCGATCACGTTGCCGAGCCCGTACGTGCCCGCACGGCCGGCGACGTCGGTCACCTCACCGAGCAGCCACTGCAGCAGGTCGAGGGTGTGGACGGCCTGGTTGATCAGCACCCCACCACCGCTCTCGGCGATCCGACCGCGCCACGGCTTGGCCTGGTAGTAGGCGGCGGTGCGGTGCCAGAGCACGGTGGCGGCTGCGCCCTGCACCGCGCCGAGCTCGCCCGAGTCGAGCAGGGCCCGCATCGCCTCCGACGTGGTGTTGTAGCGGTTCTGGAAGCACACCCCGATCTTGGTGTTCGGGTGCGCCGCGGCGGCGGCGATGATCTTCTCCGCCTCGGCCATCGTGGCCGCCAGCGGCTTCTCGGTGATCACGTCGACCCCGGCAGCCAGACAGTCCAGCACGACCGGGACGTGCTGGTGGTGCGGGGTGCAGACGTGCACGACGTCGGGCGCCACGGCCGCCAGGAGCTGCCGGTGGTCGCCGTACGCCGGCACCCCGAGGTGCCCGGCGGCCGTGGCGGCGGTGGTCGGGTCGGTGTCACACACGGCAACCAGCTCGATGTCGCTCGCCTCGGCGATCGCCGCCAGGTGGACGACCGATACGTCACCGCAGCCGACGACGGCGGCACGACTCAAGGTGCTCATGGCGTGAGCGTGGCATCAGGGTCGGCCGGGCGACAACGATTTGCCAGTTGTTGTCACGGCCGTGCGGCCCACCGTCGCCGCGCTTCACGACCCGAAGGCCGAGCCGATCGCCACCCCGGTGAGACCGGCCGGAAGCGTCTGCACCATCGAGGCCATCGCCGCGAGGGTGGCCAGCGGTCGATCCCGGTCGGAGAGGTAAGCCCGCTGCAACGACACCGGCAGCGCGAAGAAGGCGGCAAAGAACTGCTCCACGCCCTCCGGTGGCAGCCGGAGCAACGTGGTGAGACCCATCGCGCGCAGCCGGTCGGTCTCCCGGGCCCGGACCGGCCACAGGGCCCGCGACACCGAACGGCCCGCGACGACCGCGTCCACCAGCCGGTCGGCGATCGAGAGCGAGACGGCCACGCTGTAGCCGGTCGCCGGGTGCATCAGCCCCCCGCGAGCCCCGATCCGGACGGGGCCTCGACGCCGACCGGCACGACCATGATCATCCCGACCGTGATCATGACGCTCCCCCGACTCGACGCAGAACCGGACCCGCTCGACCCGCTCGTCCCCGGTCAGCGGGACGCCGCGGGCCGCCAGCCGGACTCGCAGCCGACGCAGCAGCTCGTCCAGGCCGAGGGCCGGCCGACCCACCAGGCAGGTCTCCTCGAGCAGCACGTGCTCGTCGTCGAGAGGGACGGCGTAGAGGAACGAGGGCACGTCGCCCAACCGGGTGCCGTTGTCCTGGCGCCAGTCCATGAACCAGGTGCCGCCGATCGGGCCCGCCTGTCGGGTGGTCACCACGACGCCGACGGCGGTCTGCTGGGCGCGCGAGGGGTGCGGACGCGTCCCGCGGGCGTCGAGCACGACGTCGGCCCGCAGCCGGGAACCGTCGGTTAGGGTGACGAGCTGCTCCTCAGCCGCGGTGACCGAGCCCGGGATCACTCGGACGCGGTCGAGCGCGAGGGTGTCCTGAAGGCCGGAGGTGTCCAGGACGACGTAGGTCCGGGGCACGACCCGCTCCGTGATCGCCCAGGCCCGGGGTCGGGGCGTCTGGGTCCGGCGGACGTCGGCGGGCAGCCAGCCGGGGAGCTCGTCGGCCCAGGCGGCGTACGTCGGTGTCCAGCGGCGATCGGGCGCCAGGTCGACCGCGACCACGTCGACCCCGGCGACGGCGAGCCGGTGGGCGGTAGCCCGACCGGCCGGACCCAGACCCAGGACGGCGACCTGGGCACGCGTCGTCGGAGTCACATCGGCAGCGTAGGCTCGCCGCCGCCGCCTGGCGCCGGGGGCCGCGCTGCTGGCTCACGACCTCAACCTGTCCCGCATCGCCGCCGTCGTCGGGGTCAGGTTGGATCCGGCGACCCGCATCGCTTGAGCCCAGGAGATCAGAGCCCAGGAGATCAGACCCGGGCGAGAAGGTGTCGGCAGGCCCAGTCGAAGCTGATCCGGTGCGACTCGAACCGCGAGTCCATGCTCGGCTCGTCGACCTCGATCATGAAGTCGCCGTCGTAGTCGGCCGGGACGGCGGCCAGTACGGCGTCGAAGTCGACGACACCGAGCCCGGGCTCGGCCCAGATCCGTTTGGTGGCGGTGAGCTCGCGGTAGCCCAGCGTCGACCGATGATCGAGGTGGTCGGGGAAGCAGTCCTTGATGTGGATACCCCCCAGCCGGTCGGCGTAGCGGGTGATGAACGCCGCCGGGTCGATGCCGGCCCAGCGGAGGTGGCCCGTGTCGGGACCGACCCCGATCACGTCGGGACCTAGCTCGTCGAGCAACCGGGTGATCTCGGCCTCGGTCTCGAAAACCCCGCCGACGTGCGAATGATGCAGGGGCCGGAGCCCTTCGGCGGCCAGCACCTGGCAGATCACGCCGCAGTTCTCGATGGCCAGCGTCAGCCGGTCGGCGTCGAAGTCGGCGCCGACGGCCGGTCGTTGCATCCGGGCCGGGACCGACATCGAGGAGACCATCGTCCGGTCGAGCCCGAGCTCCACCTGCACCGAGGCGAACTGCCGCGCTCGCTGCACCTCCTCCTCGATGTCGATGGTCTCGTCGAAAGCCGAGCTGAACAGGCTCAACGACGGGGCGAGGCCGTAGCCGTCGAGCCAGCTGCGGTACGCGGCTGCCGTCATCCCTTCGGGCACGTCGGCCTTGACCGCGGTGAAACCGATCTGCGCGAAGTCGGCGAACGCCTGGTCGAAAACCTCCGTGGTCTTACCGTCGCGAGCCCAGTAGGGAATGGGGTTGGCAGCGATTTTGCTGGTCACAGGGCCACCGGCCTCCCGGTGCGGGCCGACTCGTAGACGCCGGTGATGATGCTGATGGCCTGTCGATTGGTCTGCAGGTCGACCCGGAGCGGCTCGGTGCCGGCCAGGGCGGCCAGGAAGTTCTCGTACTGGAGTCGATGCGCGTCCGACAGCAGGCCGGGGTTGCTGGCGGCCGCGGCCCCCGCCGGGCCGCGGGTGTACTGCTCGACCTGGTTGAGCGAGGTGGACCTCGACCCCATCAGCTTCTCCTCCGCGACGGCGCCCTGGGGGGTGACGTGGATGAAGGACAGCTCATCGTTGTCGATCACCACCGACCCCTGGTCACCATGCACCTGGAGTCGGGCGCTCAACCCGGGGTAGGCGGCGGTGGTCGCGTGCAGCACTCCCAGGGCACCGTTCTCGAAACGGACCACACCGACTGCCGCGTCCTCGGTCTCGGTCCGTTCGTGGGCGAGGGTCGCGGTGTAGGCGAAGACCTCCACCGGCCGACCCATGGTCGCCACCAGCAGGTCGACGGTGTGCACACCTTGGTTCATCAGGGCGCCGCCGCCGTCGAGCTCCCAGGTGCCGCGCCAGGCGCCGGAGTCGTAGTAGCTCTGACCGCGCCACCAGTCGATCGAGGCGATGCCGGTGGTCAGCCGGCCGAGCTCGCCGGCCGCGATGGCCGCGACGGTGATCTCGGTCGACCGGTCGAAACGGTGCTGGGAGATCACCGTGACCAGCTTCCCGGCCACCTGCTGCGCGGCGATGATCAGGTCGGTCTTGGCGACCGTGGTCTCCGCGGGCTTCTCGATGATCACGTGGGTGCCGGCCCGCAGCGCCTCGATGGCCACCTCGCCGTGCAGTCCCGTCGGGGTGCAGACCACGACCACGTCGACGTCGACGGAGTCCAGGGCCTCACCGAGGGTGGCGAAGGCCTGGGCACCGGCCGAGGAGGGGTACCGGCCGGCGAGCTCGTCCGCCCGGTCCAGCACGGGGTCGATCACGGCGACCAGCTGGATCCGGTCGGAGAGCTCGTCGATGACCTTGGCGTGCTGGCCACCGATCACCCCGGCTCCGGCCACGGCGAAGCGCAGTCGCTGGGCGGGGCACTCCTGCGGAGTGCTCATGCGTACGCGATCCCTTCCGCGGTGAGGATGTCGGTGAACGCTGTCCAGGCGTCGCTGAAGAGCTGGGGGCCGGAGAACCCGCCCAGGACGTCGGCGTGGTTCAGGTGGGGTTCGAGGGAGAAGAAGCCGTCGAAGCCGTCGTCGCGCAGGGCACGCACCGTGGCGACCACCTCGCCGTCCCCGGCCCCGGCGACCACCACCGACCCGTCGGCAGCGTGCGCGTCCTTGATCTGCACGTATTCCAGGTGCGGGCGGAGCGAGGCGTACCCCTGCGTGAACGGCTGCACCCCGACCTGGACGAAGTTGGCGGGGTCCCAGGCCAGCCGCAGGTGCGGCGAGTCCACCGAGGTGACGACGTCGAGGCAGCGCCGCGGGATGTCACCGTAGATGTCCTTCTCGTTCTCGTGCAGCAAGATCACGTCGGCCGCTGCCGCCACCTCGGTGAGCGCGGTCATCCGACTCAGCACCTCGTTGCGATGGTCATCGGGATCCTCGTCGCTGGGGATGAAGAACGAGAAGATCCGGATATACGGCGCGCCGAGGGTGCGGGCGACGTCGGCTGCGCGCCGCATCCGCTCCAGGTGCGGACCGAAGTCGTCACTGATCTTGATCTTGCCAATCGGCGAGCCGATGCTGGATACCCGCAGGTCGTGCCCGGCCATGACCGTCTGGAGCTCGGTGAGCTGGTCGTCGTCGAGGTCGAGGATGCCGACCCTCCAGGCGCTGCGTACCT
Source organism: Propionibacteriaceae bacterium (assembly GCA_050996715.1). Classification (GTDB taxonomy): domain Bacteria; phylum Actinomycetota; class Actinomycetes; order Propionibacteriales; family Propionibacteriaceae; genus Microlunatus. The sequence continues at coordinate 21,990 of JBPCRP010000120.1, read as the reverse complement.
CGAGGTAGCGCAGGCCGAGTCCGGCGGCCACCGAGCACTGCTCGGTGAAGTCGTCGGCGATCTCGTCCGCGAATCCGGACAGGGTCCACATGCTGAGGCTCTCGCTTCTGTCGTCCGTCGGGGTCGGGACCCATTCACCCATTGCGGGCCCGGCCCGATCCACTTGTTGCCGTAAGTTGTCCGGCGTGGGCTCCGAGGCAGACGTGCCCGCCGGAGGGTCTGCTCCGGTCCGCACCGTGTCGATCTACGACGTGGCGCAAGCCGCCGGTGTCGCCCCGTCGACGGTCTCGCGCGCGTTGTCCAAGCCGGGCCGGGTCAGCTTTCGGACCGCCGAAAAGGTGCGCGAGGTCGCGGTCGAGCTGGGCTACCGGACCGACACCCGGCAACGGGTCCGCCACCCGCCCAGCACCTCGATGCTGGCCATGGTCGTCGCCGACATCACCAACCCCGTCTACTTCGGGATGATCCGTGGTGCCGAGCGGACCGCGGTGCACGCTGGCTACACGATGATCCTGGTCGAGACCCAGGAGTCCGAGGAGGCCGAGCGCGCGCTGCTGGACCGGATCCTGCCGGTGGTCGACGGGGCCATCCTGACGTCGTCACGGATGTCCGACGCGAGCATCCGCACCGTGGCCAAACGCGCGCCGTTGGTCGTGGTGAACCGGCTCGTCGACCAGGTGTCGTCGGTGACCAGCGACAATGTGGCGGCGGTCAGGCGGGCCGCGGAGCACCTGGTGTCGGTCGGGCACCGGACGCTGACCTACCTCGCCGGCCCGGAGGCGTCCTGGGCCGACGGCATGCGTTGGCGGGCGCTGATCGAGGCCGGGCACGAGCTCGACCTCCGGGTGCGGCGGATCGGTCCCCATCTACCCACGATCACGGGGGGACACCAGGCTGCCGATACCTGGCTGGAGTCGCCGACGACCGGGGTCCTGGCCTACAACGACCTGGTGGCGATCGGGTTCATCCAGGGCGTGGTCGACGCCGGGCTGAGCGTGCCGGGCGACGTCAGCGTGGTGGGGTTCGACAACATCCAGGACGCCGAGCTGGTGAGTCCGGCGCTGACCACGATCGCGTCCCCCTTGATCAGCCTGGGGTCGGCAGCGGTGAACCACCTGCTCAAGACCTCGGCCGCGGTGCGCCGGCCCGGGAGCGACGCGGTCGTCCTGCCGGCGCGGTTGATCATCCGGGACTCGACGGGTCCGGCCCCAGCTCATGGCAGCTCCGCGATCACCCGGCACCGACCGCATGGGTCTGATCAGGCAGACTGAGTCGGTGCCCGTCATCCCTGCCGTCCTCGCCGCGACCTTCACCGGCGTCGACCGGCTCGGCGTCGCGTTCTCCGGCGGCGTCGACTCGTCGGTCCTGTTGGCGGCCGCCGTCGGTACCCTCGGCGCCGAACGCGTGGTCGCGATCCTGGGAGTCTCCCCCAGCCTGGCCGCCGACGAGCGGGTTGCCGCGCACGAGGTCGCCGCCGTGATCGGTGCCCCGGTGGTCGAGATCCAGACCTACGAAGGCGACAACGCGGCCTACCGCGCCAACGGCCCGGATCGTTGTTTCCACTGCAAGGACGAGTTGTTCACCCGGATCGACGCCGACGTGGTGACCACGCACCGGCTCGACGCCGTGGCGTACGGCGAGAACGCCGATGACGCCCGTCGTCCGGACCGGCCGGGATCGCAGGCCGCGACCGACCACCGGGTGCTGCGCCCGCTGGCCGACGCCGGGCTCGACAAGGCCGCCGTCCGCGCGTTGGCCCGCGCCTGGGCGCTGCCGTGCGCGGACAAGCCCGCGGCCCCCTGTCTGGCCTCGCGGATCCCGCACCACTCCGAGGTCACCCCCGAGAAGCTCGCCCAGATCGATCAGGCCGAGACCGCGCTCCGCCACCTGGGGCTGGCCGACTTCCGGATCCGGCATCACGACGACATCGCCCGGCTCGAGCTCCCCGCCTCCGAGCTGGTGCGAGCCGCCACGTCGCCGATGCGCGAGGAGATCAACAGGGCCGTGCGGGCGGCCGGCTTCCGCTACGTGACGCTTGACCTCGGCGGGATCCAGTCGGGTGCCTTCACCCTGCACGTGCTCAACGCCGGTGCCTGAACCGACCCGCCCCGAGCCGACCCGTTTCGAGCCGACCCGTTTCGAGGACGTCGCCGAGCTCGACCTCGACCGGGCGCGCCGCCGTGGTTACCCCGAGGCCATCTTCTGCGCCGGCAAGACCGCCGAGCAGGTCGGCCGGATTGCTGACGAGGCCGGACAACACCACGACATCGTCACGCTGTTCACCCGGGCCGAGCCGGCGCACGTCGCCGCGGTGCAAGCGGTGCTGCCCGACGCGTTCTACGACCCGGACGCCCGGTTGGTCGCCTGGCCGCCCCGGCCACCGGACCCCTGCGGGGGTCTCGTGGTCGTGCTGGCCGCCGGGACCTCCGACCTTGCCGTCGCCCGCGAGGCGCAGCTGACCGCGACCTACCTCGGCCGGGCAACCGAGCTGGTGGTCGACGTCGGGGTCGCCGGGCTGCACCGGGTACTCGCTCGGCTGGAGCTGCTGCGACGCGCTCGGGTGATCGTTGTCGCCGCCGGGATGGACGGTGCCCTGCCCAGCGTGGTGGCCGGTCTGGTGCAGGCGCCGGTGATCGGCCTACCCACCTCGGTCGGCTACGGCGCCGCGTTCGGGGGGATCGCGGCCCTGCTCGCCATGCTCAACGCCTGCGCGCCCGGGGTCAGCGTGGTCAACATCGACAACGGGTACGGTGCGGGTCACCTCGCCGCCCAGATCGCTGCGCCAGCCGGGGCGAGACCATGACCCACGCCTGGATCGATCCCTCCGCGGGCGTCGCCGGAGACATGCTGCTCGGCGCGCTGTTCGACGCCGGCGCGTCGCTCACGGTGGTGCAGGCGGCGGTCGAGGCGGTGGTCGCCGCGTCGGTGCTGATCACCACCGCCGAGGTCACCCGGGCGGGGCTCCGGGCCACCAAGGCCGAGGTCACGATGCTCGTCGACGACCCGCCGCACCGGACCTGGGCCACCGTGCAGACCATGATCACCGACGCGGACCTGGCTGACCCGGTGCGCACGTCGGCGCTGGCCGTCTTTGGCCGGCTCGCCGCCGCCGAGGGCCGCGTGCACGGCATTCCGGCCGCCGACGTGCACTTCCACGAGGTCGGTGCGCTTGACTCGATCGCCGACGTGGTGGGGGTCTGTGCGGCGTTGGACGACCTCGGCGTGGAGACCGTGAGCGCGGGCCCGGTCGCGCTCGGCTCCGGGCAGATCCAGGCCGCGCACGGGACCATCCCCGTCCCGGTACCGGCGGTGGCCGAGCTCTCGACCGGCTGGCGGGTCAGTGCCGGCGGGCAGGGCGAGCTGACCACCCCGACGGGGATGGCCCTGCTGGTCGCCTTGGCGAGCACCAACGAGGACCTGCCTGCGCTGGTCGTCCGGCGGACCGGGGTGGGGGCAGGAACCAAGGACGTGGCCGGCCGCGCGAACGTGACGCGGGTCGTGCTCGGGGTGCCCAGCGCCTCGACGACGGCTGGCCCCACCCAGCCCGCGGTGGTGCTCGAGGCCAACGTGGATGACCTCGACCCCCGGCTGTGGCCCGACGTCCTCAGCCAGCTGCTGCGGGCCGGCGCCGACGACGCCTGGCTGGTCCCTATCGTGATGAAGAAGGGTCGGCCGGCCCACGTGCTCAGCGTGCTCTGCGTCCCCGAGCGGGCAGCAGCCCTGCAGGAGGAGATGATCCTGCGCACCAGCACGCTGGGCGTTCGGCGCCGGACCGCGGAGAAGTACGCCCTGCCTCGGGTCTGGGTCGACGTGGACGTGCTTGGTGACGTGATCGCGATCAAGGTCGGGCACGTCGACGGGGAGATCCGGCAGGTCAGCCCGGAGTTCGACGCGGTGTCGGCCCTGGCCCTGGCGCAGCGCCGACCCCAGCAGGACGTGCTGGTCGCGGCGCTGGCCGCGGCGGCCGGCGCCGGGCTGGCCGTGGGTGCACGGGTGCCGCCCGGGGCCCGCCCCCAGCACCGGTCAACGGGCTAGGGGCACAATGACGCCATGATCGCCACCCAACCCTTCGGACGTACCGGTCACGACAGCACGCGGATCCTCTTCGGAGCCGCGGCGTTCAGCGAGGTGACCCAGGACGAGGCCGACGCGACGATGGAGCTCGTCGTCGCGCACGGCATCAACCACATCGACACCGCGGCGAGCTACGGTGACGCGGAGCTCCGGCTCGGCCCGTTCGTCGAGGCCCACCGTGCCGACTACTTCCTGGCCACCAAGACCGGCGAGCGGACCGCGGAGGCCGCCTGGGCCGAGATCAACCGCTCCCTGGAGCGGCTTCGTACCGACCACGTCGACCTGCTGCAGCTGCACAACCTGGTCGATGAGGACGAATGGCAGACCGTCTACGCCACCGGCGGTGCGCTCGAGGCCGCGGTCCGCGCCAAGGACGAGGGCCTGGTGCGCAACATCGGGGTGACCGGCCACGGGGTCACCGTCGCTCGCCAGCACCTGCGTTCCCTGGAGCAGTACGACTTCGCCTCGGTGCTGCTGCCCTACAACTTTCCGATGACGCGGAACGCGGCCTACCTGGCTGACTTCGAGGAGCTGGTCGCCGTCTGCGAGCAGCGGGGGGTCGCCGTGCAGACGATCAAGTCGATCACGCGCGCACCGTGGCAGGACGACGCCGACAAGTTCGCCGCGACCTGGTACGAGCCGCTGCGTGATCAAGACGCCATCGACACCGCGGTGGGCTGGGTGCTCGGCCGGCCCGGGGTGTTCCTGAACACGGTCGGCGACATCCACGTGCTACCGAAGGTGCTGGCCGCGGCGGAGCGGGCAAGCGTCCGGCCGAGCGACGAGGCGATGACCGACCTCGAGCAGTCGTGGGGAATGGCTCCGCTCTTCGTCTGACCGCCGATCACCGCACTCGGGTGTCGAGCTGACGGGCAGCACGATTCTTGGCCCCGGCCTGGTGCGGTGGCCGCCCGGCATGGTCGGCTGCGGCGTGCATCCCCCGAACGTCCGACGGGATCGTCGCGTGCGGGCCGACGGCTGTGGTCACCCCGGTCGAACCTCACGCTGCCGCGGACGGCTGCCGCCGACCCGGAACCGTACGAAGGCATGCTCGTCCGGCTGCACCAAAGTCTGACCGTCACCGAGACCTTCCAGCTGGGCCGGCTCGGTTCGGTCGTGGTGTCCAGCGGTGGCAGGTTGCGCCAACCCACCGCCGACATCCGGGCCAACGACCGCGCGGCCGTCACCGTCACGACGAAGGGCGCTCGGTCACAGGTCGCCGCGCTCTACGCATCCGACCGGTTCCGCACCAGTTGCCACGACCCGGTGGTGGCCGGACTCGACCTCACCGTCACCAGGGCGACGACCACGACGTCGCTCACCTCGTCTCGCAACCCGAGTGCCGTCCTCCGCCCGGTCACCTTCACCGCGACCGTCGACGGGGTGCGCGCCGGCGGGACCGTCACGTTCAGTGCGTGCGGGGTCAAGATCGGGTCGCCGGTGCCGCTAGAGGACGGTCAGGCCACCAGCCGGCCGGTGTCGATCCTGCCGCCGGGAACCACGACGCTGACGGCCACCTAGTCGGGGACGGCCACCGCTGCCGGCTCAAGCGGCAGTGTCCGGCAGAGCGTCCTGCTGCCGCCGACCGGAGTGCTGTCCCCTGGACGCCGACTCAGCGTGGGACCTTCGCGTTCACGGTGCGAGCGACGAACCCGGTCGGTCAGCTGGAGCCTTCTCGGTTCGGATCGGTTGACGGGACCACCCATTCGGCTTCGACACCGATGACCGCGGAAACTGTCAGAGGGTGCGGTTAGATTCGGCTACGTGTTCGAATATGGCGAGGTTGGGTCGGTGTCGAGCGAGTCGGTGTCGGGCCGTGCGGGGGTGTTGGCGGCGTCGGTGGCGAACCGGGCGGCGAGGTTGCGGGTCGAGGCGCAGAAGGTGGTGCTGGCGGCTGATTGGGCCGATCTGCACGCTGCGGGGTGCCTGCCGGCGGCGGGTGATCGGTGGGAGGAACGGCGGCGTCGGTTGGCGGCGGAGCATCCGGTGCGGTTCGGGGGTGTGGGTACCCCGGAGGTGCTGGCGTGCGCACCGGCGGAGCTCGCGGTGGTGACCCACAGCAGTTTTGGTGCGACCCGGGCGTTAATCGCTGATGCGTTGGATCTGCGGCATCGGTTGCCGCGGATCTGGGCGTTGCTCAGCGCTGATGGGGTGGAGGCTTGGCAGGCGCGGCGGATTGCGGTGGCGACCCGGTCGTTGACCGGGGACCAGGCGGGGCTGGTCGATGCGCAGCTGGCGGGGTTGGTGGGCCGATTGTCGTGGGGTCGGTTGGAGACGGTGGTCGAGGCGGCGGTGGCGGCGGCGGATCCGGTGGGTGCGGCGGCGGCGGAGCTAGCGGCGGCGCAGGCCCGGTTCGTGGGGATCGGGTCGCGCACCGATCATCACATCGTGACCTTGGTCGCGCGGATCGAGGCGTTGGACGGGTTGTGTCTGATGGCGTTGGTGAACCGGCTGGCTGACGTTCTGGCTGTCGAGGGTGACAGCGACCCGGTCGAGGTGCGGCGGGCGACGGCGTTGGGGTTGTTGGCTCGTCCCGACCAGGTGCTGCGGCTGCTCCGTCGCCACGCGGGGGATCGGCCGCACCCCCCGCACGACCCCCGACATGACGTTCCCCAGCCCGACCACGCCCCGCCCGACCACGCCCAGCCCGACCACGAGCCCGCCCCCGCGGAGCCTGCCCCCGACGAGCCTGACCCCGACGAGCCTGCCGGATTTCTGCCGGACGGGGCTCTGTCGGACGGTGTTCTGCCGGACGATGTTGTGCCGGACGACGGGCCGCCGGATGACCCGAACGGGTTGGAGGTGGCGGTGTCGGCACCCGCACCTGAGCACGAGTCGACCGAGTCTGGGTCCGGGTCTGTGGCTTTCCCCAAGGTCGTGCTGCACGTCCACCTGAGTGACGCCGCCCTGCGTGGTGCCGGGGAGGCGATCGCCCGGGTCGAGGGAGTCGGACCGATCACGGTGGCCACGGTGCGGGACTGGCTGGGCCGCGCCGACGTGGCGGTCAGTGTGAGGCCCGTCCCGGTCGCCGCCGACGCGGTGCCCGCCGACAGCTACGAGATCCCCGACCGGCTCCGGCGGGCGCTGCGGCTGCGGCATCCCGCCGAGATCTACCCGTGGGGCACCAGCACCGACGGCCGGGTCGATCTGGACCACACGATCCCCTACCGATCACCCGAGCGGGGCGGTCCTCCCGGCCAGACCAGCCTGGACAACCTCGGACCCCTGACCCGCCGCCATCACCGACTCAAGACCCACGGACAGCTCGCGGTCCGACAACCCGCCGCGGGGGTCTACCTGTGGAGGACCACCCACGGTTACACCTACCTGGTGACCAACACCGGCACCTGGGACCTCGGCCACGGCACCACCGCGACCGCACTTTGGCACGCGGCCGCACCGACACAAACCACGCCACCCACGACGTCAGACGTGGCGTGATGGGTCCGTCGGTCTGATCATGGTCGACCAGATAGCCGTACGACCGGTGCGTTCGCCGGGACCGACGTACACCACTTCCGGCACCGCCGACGCTGCTGGTTTCCTGAAGTCATGGAGCAGGGTGAGCTGGCTGATCTGATCGACCACGTGCCCGAGGGGTGGAGCGCGGTGGTCTATGAGGGCCGCCGGTACGGCCTGACCCGAGTGACCCGGGCGGGCGGCGGTAGCGTCAGCATCTACGCCGAAGAACTCGGCGGACCCGACGTGGTGAGCACGAACGTGTACCGCACCACGTCGGGAGAGGTTCTGCGACCGTGCGAAATGCCGGCCGAAAAAGTCCTGGCCTTCCTGCGCGGTTGGGTCAGGCCGCGCGGCTGGGTCAGTGCCGGGTGATCCCGTGCCACAGCCTGACGAGTACCGACGGGCTGTCGTCGACGACCGGGGCGTGGGGCTGCGCCGAGGCGGCGAAGGTGCGGGTCGCGTTGGTGCTCGCGTAGGGAACGATGGTCATGGTGACTCCTCTCGGGGCGCTCGGCGTCGTTGTCGAGTCTAAATTGATGAAACGAGTCTAGATCGATTCAGAACGGCCTCCAATACGGTTCACGGTGAACTGCCTCACCCCGACCGTGATATTCACGTAGCCGTGAGCGACAGCGTCGAGACCAGTGCCCAGCAGATCGTCGTGGGCGGCTACACCGCCGAGATGGAGGGTGGTGCGACCGGGGTCCGGGAGGTAAGGCTCGACGCTGACCACGCGGTCGTCGGCGAGAGCACGGTGGCACTGACGTCGCCGACCTACCTCCTCGCTCACCCGGCCGAGCCGTGGGTATTCGCCGTCGGGGAGGCGTCCCCGGGCGAAGTCAGCAGCCTCGCCGTCGCGGCGGACGGCCTCCGGCTGATCAGCACGGTGCCGAGCGGGGGAGACGGCGGCTGCCACCTCGCCCTGTCGGCCGACGCCAACTACCTGCTCGTCGCCCACTACACCAGCGGTTCGGTCGCCTCGATGCGGATCGAGGACGGCGGTCGGCTGTCCGGACCCGTCAGCGTGCTCGCCTTCGAGGGCTCCGGACCCGACGGGGACCGGCAGGACGCCGCCCACGCGCACCAGGTGGTGTCGATCGGAGGTGTCTTCCTGGTGCCCGATCTCGGCTCCGACGCCCTGCGACTGGTCCACCTCGACGCCGACGGCGAGCTCAGCATCGCCGGCGACTCGATCGCCCTGCCCGCCGGCACCGGGCCGCGGCACCTCGTGCTCACCCATGACCATCTGGTGGTGGCGTGCGAGCTGACCGCGCAGCTCTGGGTGAAGTCGCTCAGCACCGACCTGGCCGAGCCGGGACACCTGGTGGCGGCGTCGGGGCTCCAGCCCGCGTCCGGGGTGCGGATCTACCCGTCGGGGATCGTTGCGACCGAGCACCACGTGGTCGTCGCCAACCGGGGTGTGGACACGCTGGCCGTCTTCGTCCTCGACCCGGGCGCCAGCACGCTCGCTCTGGTCGCCGAGGTGCCCTCGGGCGGCGTCTGGCCGCGCGACGTCACCGTGGTCGGTGACCAGCTCTGGGTGGCGAACCAGACCGACGACGTGGTCGCGATCTTCGACGTGACCCCGACCGCGCCGTACCTGACCCTGGCCGGTACGGTCGCGTCTCCCAGCCCCGCCTGCGTGCTGGTCAGCTGATCGTCGGCCTGGGCCTTTGGGGATCCGATCTGGGGGACGTACGGATCGGTGGCCAGTTCGCGGACCAACGCCTTGTCGGTGTCCAGGAACGGTCGCCACCGCACCCGACCGTACGTCGGTGCGACCGACGGCCAGGCCGGCTCGGTGTCGTCGGGGCCGGTCACTCTGACATCATGCCCGGCGTGAGCATCGGAGCCGGACCGTGAGCGGGCGACCCCTGGTCATCCTGCGCCCGGCGCCCCAGACGGTGGAACGGATCTTCAGCCCGACGGCCCTGGCCGCGCTGCACGACGCGTTCCGGGTCGAGGTGCTACCCGAGTGCGACGACGTCGAGGAGCGATTCGATGCGCTGCTGCCGGAGGCGTTCGCGATCATCGGCCAACCGGACCTGCCCGCGAGCCGGTTGGCCCTGGCGCCCCGGCTGCGCGCCCTGCTCAACGTCGAGGGCAACTTCTTCCCCAACGTCGACTACCCGGCGGCTTTCGAGCGCGGCGTGCAGGTGCTCGGCTGCGGACCGGCGTACGCGACGGCGGTGGCCGAGTACGCACTCGGTCTGGCCCTCGACCTGGCCCGCGGGATCAGCCGCGAGGATCGGGCGTTCCGGGCCGGGCGTGAGGGGTATGTCACGGCCTCGACCGCTGACTCGATCTTGCTCAGCGGGGCCCGGGTGGGCCTGATCGGCTTCGGTAACCTCGGCCGCGCGCTGCACCGGCTGCTGAACCCCTTCCGCTGTCGACTGGCGATCTTCGACCCCTGGTTGCCGCCGAGCGTGATCATTGACCATGACGCCGAGCCGACGGGTCTGGACGAGCTGCTCACGACCAGCGAATTCGTGTTCGTGCTCGCCACCGTGACGCCACAGAGCGAGCACCTGCTGGGCGCCGCCGAGCTGGACCGGATCCGACCGGGAGCACGGCTGATCATGGTCAGCCGGGCCGCCGTGGTCGACTATGACGCGCTGCTGTCCAAGATCACTGACGGGGCGTTCCTGGCCGCTGTCGACGTCTGGCCGAGCGAACCGCTGCCGGCGGATCACCCGGCCAGGTTCCTGGAGGGGTTGGTCCTCTCGGCTCATCGTGCGGGCGGGATCCCGGCCGCGTTCAACGCCATCGGCGACCTGGTGGTCGACGACCTGCGCCAGATCGCCCGCGGGCTGCCTCCCGTCCGGATGCAGGTGGCCGCCCCCGAGCTGGTGGGCCGCTACCGGAACCGGCCCGTGTCGTGATCGCCGAGCAGCCCGACGTCCTCGACGTCGACGCGATCCTCTTCGACTGCGACGGGGTGCTCGTGGACTCCGACGCGAGCGTCGTGGCCGCCTGGTCCCGCTGGGCGAGGGCCCACGACCTCGACCCGTCGTACGTCGTCGGCCTGGTCCACGGACGACGCTCGGCCGACACGGTGGCCGCCCTGATCACCGCGGACCGGCGGGACGCCGCCCTCGCCATGGTCGACCAGTTCGAGATCGACGACGCTGCGACGACCGTCGCCGTGCCCGGGGCCGCCGAGCTGTTGGCCACCCTCGAGGCGGAGCGGTGGGCCGTGGTCACCTCGGGCCTGTTCCCGTTGGCCACCGCGCGGCTCGCCGCGGCCGGCCTGCCGGTCCCGACCGTGTTGATCACCGCCGACCGGGTGCGACGCGGTAAGCCCGACCCGGAGGGCTATCTCGCCGGCGCGGCCGGGCTCGGGGTCGACCCGGGCCGCTGCGTGGTGCTGGAGGACGCCCCCGAGGGGGTGGCCGCCGCTCGGAACGCCGGGGTGGGTGCGGTCGTCGGCGTCGGTCCGCGGGTCCGCGACCTCAACATCGACCGCCACGTCGACGACCTGACCACGCTGACCTGGACGCCGGCCGGTCTACGGGTCGGCAGATCCCCCCGGCCAGCCTCTCCTAGGCTCGGCCTATGACGACGTCGCGTTCGATCGGCCTGTTCGACCTCAGCGGTCGGATCGGCCTGGTCACCGGGTCGAGCCGGAGCATCGGCCGGACGCTGGCCGACGGACTGGCCGCGGCCGGGGCCACGGTGGTGCTGAACGGGTTGAACCGCGACCGGCTGGCGGCCACCGAGCAGGCGTTCGCCACGACCTACGGCGCGGAGCGGGTCCGGGCCTGCGCCTTCGACGTGACCGACGAGCCGGCGGTCACCGAGGCCGTGGCCTGGGTCGAGGCCGAGGTTGGACCCCTCGACATCGTGATCAACAACGCGGGGGTCCAACACCGGGTCGCCATGCTCGACCTTGAGCTCGCCGACTGGGAACGGGTGATCACCGCCAACCTGACGAGCGCTTTCGTGGTCGGGCGGGCGGCGGCCCGGTCCATGATCAGCCGCGGTCGGGGCAAGATCATCAACATCGGGTCGGTGCAGTCCGACCTGGCCCGGCCCACGATCGCGCCGTACACCGCGGCGAAGGGCGGGCTGCGGAATCTGACCCGTGCGATGGCCGCGGAGTGGGGGCCGCACGGCATCCAGGCCAACTCGCTGGCCCCTGGCTACATCCACACCGAGATGACCCAGAACCTGGTCGACGACGTCAACTTCAACGCGTGGGTCCTCCGCCGCGCCCCCGCCGGTCGGTGGGGGCTTAGCGGTGACCTGGTCGGTCCGGCGGTATGGCTGGCCTCGAGTGCGTCGGACTACGTCAACGGCCAGACCATCTTCGTCGACGGCGGTATGACGGCGGTGGTCTAAGTCTAAGGGGGTCTAAGGGCCCCCCGGCGCCGCCCTGCCCGAGCTCGAGGACGCCGCCGACCCGCCCTACCTCGGCGCCTTCGCCTTCAGGATCGACCGCCAGGTGCTGTAGCTCATCCGGCCGGTGCCGGTGATGTGGTGGCTGCGCTGCCAGCTCTTGACCGCCGCCTCGGTCTGGGTGCCGTAGGAGCCCGATGCGGTCACCCCCAGGGCCTTCTGCAGGGCGGTCACCCCAGCGCCGGACTGGCCCTTCTTGAAGGGTCGGCCGGAGTAGCGGGTGAGCGTCTTCAGGTTGGTGGCGGCACCCCGGACGGCGGAGATCGTGGACACCCGCGGGCACCGCTTCGGGTTGAACCCGTTGTAGGAGTAGGCCCAGTTCAGGTCGGCCGGCCGGCAACGTCCGAAGTCCTCGGCGGCCACCCTCTTGGTCCAGAAGGAGGTCCTGGCCGAGGCTCCCGACCACGACAACGACAGGTGCATGTGGTCGCGGTGGCAGGTGGTGTCCCAGCTCTTCTCCGGGTGGGTCGCGCAGCTGGAGTAGGGCCGCCAGCCGCGGTCGGCGGAGTAGGCGCCCCAGATCTTGCCGTTCCAGATGATGTACATGACCCCCAGCCGGCGGGCGTTGGCGTACTGATGACCGGCCGCGTCGGTGGCCAGCAGCCATTTGATCACCGCAGCGCCCTGCTTGGCCTGGGTGGCATTACGCAAGGAATTCATCCAGTCGACGGCGCGCCCGTCGTGGTGCTCGCTGTCGGGCAGCGCGCCGCACCCGCGCGCACCGCCGTAACGGGTGTTGGGGTAGGTCGTGGTGAGCAGCGTGCCGAGCTTGACCGCCCCGGGTCGGGTGGTCGGCGAGCAGGAGTTGGCGGGTACGTAGGTGGCCAGGCTCTCGATGCCGGCGGGCAGTCCCCGGGGGACCGGAGGTGTCGATGCCGCCGCAGCGACGGTGGCCGGGGCTGCTGCGGCGGTGACCGGGGCCGCAACAGCGGGTCCCGCCAGCGACAGGGTGAGGGCGGCGGCACTCAGGACGGCCGGGAGGGACCGGATCAGGTGGGCAGGGCGGGCGAGGGGCATGACGTCCATCCAGGAGACGGCGATCGCCTGCACCAGTGGCACGGCGATCGCGGGGAGCCCCGAGACCGCGAGGATCATAAGCAGGTGCCGGGCGTGGCTGTACCCGGAGTTCGCTGAACTTTCCCCGTGAGTCCGACCAGGTGATCAGCGGACGACGGTGAGACCCACCACGTCGTAGGCCAGGGCGGCGGTCTCCCGGGTCGTGCGGCAGGTGAGCTGTTGGGTCGGACGTCGGCGCGCGACGACGTCGACCAGGGTGCGGGCGGGCAGCGGGTTGATCCCCTCCACCGTCACCCGCCAGCCGTCACCGGTCGCTTGCGTCCCGCTGGGTTGGGCAGCGTCGACCGGAGCGGGGCCGAAGCGATCATGGACGGCCGCGACGGCGAGTTGCTCGGCGGGCCGCTGCCCCGCGATGCCGCGCAGCCGTGCCGGCACGAGCCGCCCGGACAGATGATCATGAACCGTCGCCACGGCCGTCGTGGCGTCGAGTGCGCCGTAGCAGGCGCCGTCGGGAAGCACCATCAGGTTGGCGGCGAACCGGTCGCCGCCCAGATGACTGCACTCCCAGGTCAGGTCTGGCCAGCGGGCGGTGAGTGCCTCGGCCACCGGTCGGCCACGGACCGCGCAACAGAGATCGTGCACCCCGTGCGTGCAGACCAGCAGCACCGGGTTCGCCCGCAGGTCACCACGAGGTTCGAAGTCGATCGCGTCCAGCAGGTGCCGGGGTTCGCGCCAGGTGCCCCAGCGCAGCGGTCGACCGGGTTCGCCGAGCGCCCAGGACCGCACCTCAGGGGTGGGCCGGCGCCCGAAGCGGCGGATCAGCACCACCCGGAGGTCGGGGTGCCCGAGCCGTTGCAGCAGCGGACGGCTCAGACCGGAGTCGAACGGCGCGCTGACCGGCCACGGTCCGGGGTGCTCGACCAGCAGCCACCGCCGCTGTGGCGGGGCGGTACCGATCATGGGGTCGAGGCGCTCCCGGGCCGCGTCGGAGCAGCGGAAGCTCACGTGGGCGCGGATCCGTCGGTCGATCCGGCGGCCCCGGACGGATCGACAGCCACGACCAGCCCGGCTCGGACGAGCCGACGGACGAGGTCGATCCCGACCAGCCCCGCCGCGAGAGCGTGCCCGCCCAGCAGGGCGTCGAAACCGGCACGGCCGCCGTCGGCGAGGTCGTCGAAGTCGACAACGAGATCGGTGCCGCGGCTGCGCAGGATGAATCGGCCGTCGGGTCGCAATTCCAGCGCCGGCTCGAGATGGGGGCGCAGGGCGATCACGGTGTCGTCGGACAGTCCGGTGGCGGTGCGCAGCTGGCGAAGCGGTCCGACCGGGGCGGCCCGCTGGGACTGCCGGGCGCGGGCTCGAAGCGGATCGGTGACAGCCGGGTCGGTGATGGTGGAGACGGCACGCCGGACGCGTTCACGCACCAGGTCGAGCTCGACGCGGAGCTCAGCGGGTCGGTCGAAGGCGACCCCGACGGGCAGGGACCGGCGCAGCTCCTCGTCGGCGGCCAGCTCGGCGAGCACCGCCCGGGTCAGCTCCTCGGCCAGGGCGTACCGCGTCCACCCGTGGACCCCCAGCGTCAGGTGGGTGCTGACGCCGCCGAGCGCCTGCGCCGCGTGCAGATAGCCCCGCGGAAGATAGAGGCAGTCGCCGGGACGCAGCACGGCTTCCAGGACGGGCTCGGCGCGGGCCGCCTCCTGCACCGCGGCCCGGCGGTCGGTCCAGGGCTGATCGCGGAGCGGAGCCGCCAGCACGGGGGCATGGACCGACCAGCGCTTCTCGCCCTCGACCTGGAGGACGAAGACGTCGTGCACGTCGTAATGGTCGCTGAAGCCCTGGTTCTGCGGCGGCGTCACGTAGGCGTTGGCCTGCACCGGGTGCCCTAGCTCGGCGGCCAGTTGCTGGCAGAAGGCCAGGATCGGTGGCCAGGTGCGGTGCAGGCCCTGCAGCACCATGGTCGAGCCATCGGCGAAGAGCTCCACGAGCTTGTCGTCACTGACCTGATCGGCGACGCCGGCTCCGACCCCACCGGATGCGGTGAAGGCCCGTTCGGCCAGCGTCGTCCCCCCCTTGGCCACGCGCAGGAACGGGGTCCGCAGACCACGGCTGGAGACGAGCTCGTCGACCGCGTCGTCGCTCAGCAGGTCGGTGAAATCCTGGGGCAGCTGGTCGGCGGTGCTCAGCAACGGTCGACGACCCCAGACGTCGGCGGCGAAGCCGGCGACCGCAGCCCCGGTGAGCCGGGACAGGGCCGACGCCGAAGCGGGGTGTCCGGAGACGTCTCCGGACACCCCGTTCAGCAGCTCAGCCATGCAGTGAGTCTTACGCGCTGCCGCCGGCCACACCCTCGGTACCGCTGCCGGCACCACCGTCCGCACCACCGTCCGCACCACCGTCGGCACCACCGTCGGCACCGCCGTCGGACACGCCCGGGGTGCCGTCGGCGCCGCCGTCGGCCACGCCCTCGGCTCCGCTGTCGGCGCCCCCGTCGGCGCCCCCGTCCTGCTCACCCGCTGTACCTTCGGCGCCGCCGTCAGCCGGGCCTTCCGTCGCTTCCTCGGTCATCTGTCCTCCATGGAGATCTGGCCCTTCGGCCCGCGAGCACGGCGCCGGACGGCGTCGTCGTTCACAGGTATATCCGACCTTCCCCAGGCTGCCG
This sequence comes from Propionibacteriaceae bacterium, assembly GCA_050996715.1. Classification (GTDB taxonomy): domain Bacteria; phylum Actinomycetota; class Actinomycetes; order Propionibacteriales; family Propionibacteriaceae; genus Microlunatus. The sequence continues at coordinate 6,380 of JBPCRP010000120.1, read as the reverse complement.
CGCCGGGGCTCACACCCCGGCAGCCACCGACCGCGTGAGCGTGTAGGCCGGGGTCCGGGCGACCACCTGGGTCGGTCCGACGTGGGTGCGCAACCACGGGCGGTAGGGCAGATGGGAGTTCCAGACCAGCCACAGCTCGCCGCCGGGGCGCAGGGCTCGTCCGGCGCCGGCGATCATCTCGCTCGCCAGCCGGGAGTCCTTGGCCGCGTCCCGGTGGAACGGCGGGTTGCTCACCACCAGGTCGACGCTGTGCGCTGTGGTGTCCTCCAGTCCGACCGACCGGCGGACGTCCACCCGCCCGCCGACCCCGGCGGCGTCAACCGTCAGCCGGGTCGACCGGCACGCGGCGGCGGACACGTCGATGCCCGTGACCGCCGCGGCGGGGAACCGGCGGGCCAGCAGGGTGGTAAGCACCCCGCTGCCGCAGCCCAGGTCGACCGCCCGGGTCGGCGGGTCGGTGAGGTCGTCGGCCAGTCGGCCGAGGCGGCTCGCGAGCAGCGCCGTGCCGTGATCCAACCGGGTGCCGGCGAAGACTCCCGCCTCGGCGTGGACGACGAACCCGAGCCGTTGCTCGTCCCGGCTCCGGGGCTCCACCAGGTTGCCGGTCGGCCGGGGCCCCGTCGCCACCAGGGCCCGTGACTTCGCCCGGCCGAGACTGGCGCTGACGTGCTCGAACCCGGCTGCGAGCGCCGTGTTCATGGTCGTCGACATGTGCTTGACTCGAGCGGCCCCGACGACGAGCACGTCGGGGGCCGCGGCGGCCGCGATGCGCTCGGCGATCAACCGGACCGCGTCCACCGATCGCGGCAACCGGAACAGCACCAGGTCCGCCCCGGCCAGGGTGCCAGGATCGTCCAGTGTCCGGCCACGCAGACTCGGGTGGGCCGCCACCGCGTCGCGTTCGTCGAGCAGCGAGTCGCAGCTCAGCCGTACGTCGATCGTGGTCGGCTCGTCCAGACAGGCCCCCGCCAGGGCCCCGGCGCGATCCTCGAGCACGACGCAGCGTCCGAACGCCCGACCGGCCAGGTGCTCGCGGGCCACGTCGAGGATCAGCCGGTCGACGGGATCAGGCAGCACACCTGCCATTGTGGCTGGTTCAGGACCCGTCCGCTCAGCTTCGTCACGTCGTCGGACCGGGTGGGCCCACGCGCCGATGCCGGTCTGGTTCGGACCCGCGCTACCTCCACGTCGTCCGGTTCGTCGAGCAGGGGCTCGACCGACAGCTCGCGGGCCCGGCAAACCTGACTCGGGGGCACTATCCTCGCGCCGTGTACGTCCTCGACCACGCCGCGTTGACCCACCGGGGGACCGTGCGCGAGCTCAACGAGGACAGCGTTCTCGACCGGCCGCCGGTCTTCCTGGTCGCCGACGGTATCGGTGGACACGAGGCGGGGGAGGTCGCGAGCGCCCTGGTGGTCGCGGCGTTCACCGAACTGCTGGACGCCGGGGTGACCACCGGCGAGCCGGGCGCGGACGGGATCGCGGCCGGGATTGCGATCGACGCAGACACGGTCGCCGCCACGCTCCAGCGGGCCCACGGTCGGGTGCGCGACCTGCACCGGGGCTCGGTCTCGGCCGACGACGGCCACAGGCCCGGCACCACAGCCTGTGGTGTGGTCGTGGTCGACAGCGGCGGCGAGCCGTACTGGCTCTGTTTCAATGTCGGCGACAGCCGGCTCTACCGGCAGACTCCCGGGGCCGACGTGCTGACCCAGATCAGCGTCGACCACTCGCACGTCCAGGAGCTGCTGGACGCGGGGGTGATCACCAGCGAGCAGGCCGCCCATCACCCAGGTCGGCACCTGGTCACCCGGGCGGTGGGCACCCAGGAGGAGGTCGAGCCCGACTTCTGGATGCGGCCGCTGGTCCTGGGCGAGCGGCTGCTGCTCTGCACCGATGGACTGGTCGAGGACGGGCTGACCGACGAGCTCACGGCGCTCGCCTGCGCGCCGGGATCGGCCCTGGACACGGCGACGCGGCTGGTGGACCTGTCGCTGGCGTCGGGAGCCAAGGACAATGTCTCTGTCGTCGTGGTTCAGGTGGTCGGTGTCGACCCCGGACCTGAGCCCGCCCACGCCATCGAGCCCATACCCGCACTCGAGCACGAAGGAGCCCGCTGATGCAGACCGGAGCCTGGCGGCTGAGCTACACCCCCGGACGCTGGTTGGTGCTGGCCGGACCGACGTCCGTGGTGATCCTGCAGCCGGCTTCGCCCCAGTGGTCAGAGTTGGTGGAGACCGTCTGGGAAGAGGTCTTGGCGTCCGCCTCGATCCACGATCTCGCCGGTCGGATGAGTGCGTTCTCTCTCGACGAGATGCCAAGTTTCGGTGCGTTCTTCTGGACCGGCGACGAGATGCGGTCGCTCGTCCGCGGCGGCGTTGTGGTGATCGACCAGGACAGCGGACGGACGGTCGCCGACGGCCGCGGCGTCCAGACCTGGAGCGAGGTCGGTCTCGGTGACCTCGCGCAGGTCCGGGTGGACCTCGAACCCCAGCCTCCTGAGCCCCAGCTCGTGCTGCCCCTCGTCGTGGGTGTGGTCTCGGCCGGTTCGGTGCTGTTGGACTCCTCCGGCGCGGCCCGGGTCTCACTCGAGCAGGGCGCCCGGGACGTAGCTCCCGTCGAGCCCGAGCAGCCGCCCGAGCCCGAGCAGCCGCCCGAGCCCGAACCGGCGCCCGGGCAGGCGCCCGAGCAGGAGCCCGAGCCGGCGCCGGAGCCGGAGCGGGAGCCCGAGCCCGGGCAGCCGCCCGAGCAGGAGCCCGAGCCCGGGCAGCCGCCCGAGCAAGAGCCCGAGCCCGAGCCGGCGCCCGCACCAGCTGCGGCACCGGCCGACGACGACTGGGAGGACACGCAGGTCGACCTACCCGCCGTCCCGGCCGACGCGACGGCACCGATGCCGGTGACCGGCCCCGGCCCGGCGAGTGGCCCGGCCAGCGAGGCGGACGACGACGGGCGCACGGTCTTCGCCTCCAGCCTGCCGGGGGCGCCGGGGGTGGGTCCGCGGCCGGCGCCGGCGCCCGCAGCCCGGCCGGTGCTGGCAGTCCTGCACGTCTCCACCGGGGGTCGGGTCGACGTCGACCGACCGGTGCTCATCGGCCGGTCCCCGATCGCCAGCCGGGTCACGGGCGACCAGTTGCCCCGGCTGCTGACCGTGCCCAGTCCCAGCCATGACATTTCCCGCACCCACCTCGAGATCGCACCTCAGAACGGCGGCCTCGTGGTCACCGACCTCGATTCGACCAACGGCACCGTGCTCATTCGCGTCGGGTCCGGGCCCGTGGACCTCGAGCCCGGTCGGGCCACCCCGATCCAGCCCGGCTGCGTGATCGACCTCGGCGACGGAGTCACCGTCGCCGTCGACCGACCCGAGGAGTCGACCTCATGAGCGCGCCCCAGGACACCCCCGCGTCGCAGCCGTACGGTCCGTCGTCGGTGGTCAGCCCGCCCAAGCCGCCGCGGGTCACCGAGGGCCCGGAGATCGGCTTGCCGCCGGGGGTGACGCTCGCCGAGCTCGGACCTCGCGTCGCCGCGTACTTCATCGACGCGAGCGTGCCGATCGTGCTCGGCGTCATCTGGCTCGTGGTCGGTGCCGCCCGCGGTCAGGGCGCGCCGACGACCCTCGTCGTGATCTTCGTGGTGCTGGACCTCGGGTGGTTCGTCGTCGTCTGGCGGGGCTACGCGACCAAGGCCGCCGGCCCCGGCGCCCAGGTGCTGAAGCTGCAGCTGGTGCGGATGTCCGACGGCCGGCCGATCGGGTGGGTGCGCTACCTGGTCCGCGCTCTGATCTTCGGGCTGGCCGCCCTCGTCTTCCCGGTGCTCATCGTCTTGCTGATCATCCTGGCCCGCCACCCGCGACGACAGGGCACCTACGACGTCGCCGTCGGCTCCGTGCTGATCAAGGCCCGCCCGCTGGCCCCGCGACCCGCGAAGTCCGACGCGCCGAGCAGTGGCGCGGCAGAGGTCCGCTACGGACCGGTGACACCGGGCTTCGGACCGAGCAGCCAACTGTCGGGGAGCCAGCCGTCGGGGAGCGAGCCTTCGGGGAGCGAGCCTTCGGGGAGCGAGCCGTCGGCGAGCTCGGCGGAGTGGCGGCTCCGGCTCGACGGCCGCGAGGTCACGGTTCAGCGGCTCCTGCTGATCGGACGCAACCCGCAGCGCGGACCGGGCGAGGACGACGCCGAGATCGTCACGATCAAGGACGAGGCCCGTACGGTGTCCAAGACCCACGTCGGGATCGGGGTGGACGAGCGTGGGCTCTACGTGGTCGACCGCGGGTCGACCAACGGTACGGCCGTCACCAGCCCCGACGGTGGCTACCGCCTCCTCCAGCCGGGCGAGCCGGCCCGGATCGAGGCCGGGTGGGTCGTCGCGTTCGGCCGGCACGAGCTGACCGTGAGCCGCGCCGGATAAGGTCGGCGCATGCTGCTGTCGGACCGCGACATCCGCGCCCAGATCGACGCGGGCCGGATCAGGCTCGATCCCTACGCTCCCGATCTGGTCCAGCCTTCGAGCATCGACGTCCGGCTCGACCGGTACTTCCGGGTCTTTGAGAATCATCGGTACCCCCACATCGACCCGGCGGAGGACCAGCCTGACCTCACCCGTGAGGTGGAGCCGGCGGGGGACGAACCGTTCATCCTGCACCCGGGGGAGTTCGTCCTCGGATCGATCTACGAGGTCGTCTCGCTTCCCGACGACGTCGCGGCCCGGGTCGAGGGCAAGTCTTCGCTCGGACGGCTGGGCCTGCTCACCCACGCGACCGCCGGCTTCATCGACCCTGGGTTCACCGGACACGTGACGCTCGAGCTCTCCAACGTGGCGACGCTGCCGATCAAGCTCTGGCCGGGGATGAAGATCGGACAGCTCTGCTTCTTCGGGCTCAGCTCACCGGCCCAGCACCCGTACGGTTCTTCGCAGTACGGCAGCCACTACCAGAACCAACGCGGCCCGACCCCGAGCCGCAGCGGCCAGAACTTCTACCGCACCCAGATTCCGCTGGAAAAACCAAGTTAACTTGGTTTCCTCCCGCTGTGCACGGCAGATCCGCCATGTACAGCGTGAGGAAACCAGGTTTACCTGGTTTTTCCAGCGGGCCCGGTCAGGCGCGGTAGACCGCGATCTCGCCGGAGGCCGTGCGTGCCCGGATCGAGACGTACGGCTGGCCCGGCTCGGGTTGGGCCGTCGCGTCGAGGGCGATCCGGATGGCCCCGGTGACGCTGTTCAGGTCGAGCCAAGCCGGGAGGTCCGAGGCCACTCCGACCGTCAGCGATCCCGAGGCCGAGCGCAGGTCGACCGAGCCCGTGGTCGACGGCACCGAGATGTCGCCCGACCCGGTCGCGCCCTGCAGCTCACCGCGGAGGGACCGCACCGTGATGTCCCCCGAGCCTGACTTGGCGTCGACGGCGGCCGCGGTGTCTCCGATCCGGATCTGGCCCGAGCCCGAGGTGATCCGGGCCGACCGGCCGGTGACCCGCTCGACGATCGAGTCGCCGGACCCGTTGGTGATCGACAGCTCCGTCGCCGAACGCACCGAGACGTCACCGGAGCCGTTGCTCACCTGGACCCGACCCGCCTCGACGTCGATGGCCACGTCGGCTGAGCCTGCGCCGACGACGTAGTCGATCCCGGCCGGCGCCACCAGCTGGATCTGGACGGCCGAGCCGGGGCCGAAGGAGCGCGGCAGCGCGATCCGCATCCGGTCCCCGTCGGTGCGGACGGCCACCGCGGCCAGGTAGTCGGGGTCGGCGCAGTTCAGCGAGCCGGTGAGCTCGTCGCCCGGCGACGGGTCCACGGTGAGCGAGCCGCTGCCCAGGTTGTCCACGCTGACCTGGCGGACCCCCCGCTCGGCGAAGGTGAGGAACGTCATCGGACCCAGCCCTGGACCGAGCCCGAGCGGTCATGGGTACGGCCGGGGCGGGCCGGGTCGCGGATTGGACCGTGCTCGCCGAACGGCCCGTGCGGACCGAACACCCCATGTGGGCCGAAAACGCCGCCCGGACCGAACACCGAACCGGGGAAAGTGGGCGCCCGCGCCCCCGATGGCCGCTCGCGGTCCTGGAGTGCGTCCATGATCGCCCGGACCAGCCACGCGTTCGTCGAGATGCCGTCCGCGTCGGCGAGCTGGTCGACCCGCTCCTTTACCGAGGTCGGCAGTCGCAGGCTGATCCGCGCGAGCGGTTCGTCCCCCTCGGGTTCGGGCGTCGGTGAGGGTGGCGGCATCTCGGGCTCGGCTGGCAGCAGCAGCATCGGCTCGGCCGCCGGGCGTGGGGCGGTGACCACGAAATCGGGCTCGCCGTCGACGATCCGCACCTCGACCGAACCCGGGGCCAGGTCGGCGCTGATCTGGGACGTGGCGTCGCAGAGTGCCTGGATCAGCGCGAGCC
>JBPCRP010000119.1:0-9849 GCA_050996715.1 Propionibacteriaceae bacterium | reverse complement strand
CGGTGTGAAGCACGCCTACGGGACGACGACTCGGTATGCCCCCGCACTGACCCGGGCTCGGGCCCTTGTCGTCGAAGGAGTGCTCGGGGACGGTACAGGAAGTGGAGGTGGTGGACCACTTCGGGATGTCGCCGCTGCATCCGTACGGCTGGATCCACAGCCTGCAACGCGGCGGGGGCTTGCTCGCTAACGTTTACACCCACTTCTTGGCCCAGTCGCAGTATGTGACGGGCGGTGTCGCGCGTTGGGCCATCGGGCACACCGAACGGGTGGTCTCTCAGGTCCCGGTCGGCCCATCGCTGCACGACTTCCGGGAGTGGGAGCCGTTCGAGCCCGCTCGTGCAGATGCAGGTGAGTGACGAGAGAACGACGCCGACTTGGCCGCGACGGTTATCACCGGGCTGGAGTTGTCCGGTGGGCGGCAGGTCCCGGCACTGTCGTGCGTCGGCTTTCACCAAAGGTCGGGCTGTCGGATATATGGCCGTCTACGGCACTGCCGGAACGCTGCATGTGGAGGACAGTCCGTGGTTCATCCGCCTGCAGCACTTCACTACCGATGATGGTCAGTGGGCGGACATCGCGGTCCCCGCCGTCGACGATCCGATCCAGGCAGGCTGGAGCCATCTGGTCGCTGATCTTGTCGCAGACATCAAACGGCTCCGGTTCTGATAGCTATCCGACCTTCCGGGACGGATACCTCGCGAACCAGCTGATCGACAAGGTCCGCACAACAGCAGCAGCGGCGGACGCTCCCAACGATTGACCGACGTCAAGCACGTGCGCTGACCGCCGCCTTATCATGGCGATTTGGGCGGAGACGGCAACCGACCCAAGTGGGCGCAGATCGTGGGAACTGTCCTTGTCATCAGACGACGTGAAGTTGATCGCGTTCAGCTAGTTAATGAGAAGTCTGAGAGTCGATCAACGACGTGCTCGCGGGGATCGACCACGACCCAGGACGCTACATCCGACTGCTGCCCGACCGGACTCCCAACGTCGACGTCCGGTAATTTGTGGCGGATCTCCGGGCCTGCACCGAAGACGTGGTCGGTGATCATGAGGAGCTGTACTCGAAGCAGAGGTTCCTGCTGGTCAAAACCCCTGAGCTGCGCTTCAGTCTCCTGATCGACTGTCAAGCGTCGGGTCTGGCGCCTGAGATGACGCCATCAAGCGGCACTGGGGACAATGGCTGAATCCCTGACGCAGAGGGCAGCAGGGTGGTCGGTCATCGCGCCGGAGGCGGCTCAAGACTTCTACCCGATCTGTCGATCGGGCCGGCCGACTGCTCCAGGACGCGAAGCAGGGGGGCGTAGTGGAGGCGGACGGCATCCCGATAGCCGGGGAGGTCGCCGTCCTCCGCGGCGTCAAGCATCTGGCCGTGGGCGGCCGCGGTATCGGTGATGTCGCCCGGTGTCGGCACCTGGAGGCGAGGAAGTACCCGGCTGTGGACCTCCCACAGTGCCCCGACCATCTGCCCGAGCAGCTGATTCGGCAGGATTGCCAGCAACGCGGCGTGGAAATCCTGGTCCTGCGAGGAGAAGTCCGCACCCTCTGCGCTCAGGGCGACCATCTCATCAACCAGCCCGTGCAAATGCTGGTTCCGGGTGCCGCGCATGGCCTCGACGAGCTGCTCGGCCACCCCGAGGTCCAACGCCGTGCGGATCTCCACGACCTCGCGGAGTCCCTGGTGGTCTTCCCCCGGCGACAGCACCCCGCGAAAGGTCAGCCCGTTGATGAGCGGCTCGAGTGACAGGCCCCCGACGAAGGTTCCTGTCCCGTGGCGCACCTCGACGATGTCGAGCGCGCTGAGGGTGCGCACTGCCTCCCGCACGCTCGACCGACTGACCCCTAGCTGATCGCACAGGACCTGCTCACTCGGCACCGGGTCTCCCGGATGTAGGCGGTGCTCCAGCAGGTACTCCTGGATGGCCATCTGCGCGTTCTCGGCCGCAGCCACCCTCCGTTGCTTCACCACATGACCTCCCAGCCAATTGACCTCAACGCCACTTAAGCCTAGTGTACATATCAGACGTCAGACATCCTACGTGTTCCTGGAGGCAAAGATGCACGACACCACGCAGACGTGGACCAGTACTTCGACGCGGCGCGGGTTCTTGCGCTTGGTCGGCGCGATCGGGGCGGCAGCGACCATCGCCGGCTCGGTGACCGCCTGCGGAGGGGACAACCCCAACAAGCGCACCGGCGGATCGGCCGGCGGGGCGCCAGGAGCTGCCAAGGACGACGGCACCATCACCGCGGGCATCTCCTACGAGCTGGGCACCAACGGTTACGACCCGTTGACCACCACGGCCGCGCTCACGATCGCCGCGAACTGGCACACCATGGAGGGCTTGACCGAGATCATGCCGACGCCGGACCGCAAGGTCTACGCGGCCCTGGCCAAGGCAATGCCGACGAAGATCGACGAGAAGACCTACGAGGTCGAGTTGCGCGACGGCGCGAAGTTCCACGACGGGTCCGGCGTCACCGTCGACGACGTCGTCTTCAGCTTCGAACGGGTCCTCGACCCCAAGAACGCGTCGCTGTACGCGACCTTCGTCCCCTTCATCGACTCGGTGTCGAAGAAGGACGAGACCACCGTCACGATCGCGCTCAAGTACCCGTTCTCCCTCGTCAACGAGCGTCTCGCCGTCGTCAAGATCGTCCCGAAGAAGGCCGTCGAGGCCGACCCGAAGGCGTTCGACGCCAAGCCGGTCGGCACCGGCCCATATGCGATGACCGACAACGGCGCAGCCTCGAAGACCATCACGTTCGAGCGGTTCGACGGTTACACCGGGAAGCACCCGGCGCTGGCCCAGGCCATGGAGTGGAAGATCCTCCCGGACTCATCCACCCGTACCAACGCGCTGCAGTCGAAAGCGGTGCAGGCGATCGACTCGGTGCCCTACCTGTCCATCGATCAGGTGAAGCAGAACGCCAGCGAGGAGTCCGTCCAGGGCTTCGGTCTGCTGTTCGCGATGTTCAACTGCGGCTCGGCGCCGTTCGACGACGTCCGCAACCGTCAGGCGGTGCTCTACGCGATCGACATGGACCAGGTCATCAAGACGGCGCTGCTCGGCAACGCCGCGCCGGCCACCTGCTTTGTCACGCCGGACAACCCGGCCTACAAGAAGGCCTCGACCGTCTACTCCCTCGACCAGAAGAAGGCGAAGGCGCTACTGGCCGAGACGGGGCTGACGAGCATGCGGATGCTCGTGACCGACCACGACTGGGTCACCAAGGTCACCCCCATCGTCAAGCAGAACCTCGAGGCGGCGGGCCTCGCGGTCGACTTCGTCCAGAAGCAGTCCTCAGACGTCTACACCACGATTGACGGCGACAAGAGTGCTTTCGACCTCGTTCTCGCGCCCGGTGACCCGTCGGTCTTCGGCAACGATGCGGATCTGCTGATGCGCTGGTGGTACTCCTCCGACGTCTGGGCCGACCAGCGCATGCACTGGAAGGGGCAGAAGTCGTACAAGAAGCTCCAGCAGCTGCTCGACCGCGCCGCGACGGAGACCGGCGACACCCAGACGACGACGTGGGGTGAGGCATTTGACCTGCTCTCCGACGAGGTGCCGCTGTACCCGCTCTTCCACCGCAAGAACCCCAGCGGCTGGGACGCCACGAGCCTGGTGGATTTCGTGCCCATCTCGCTCACGGGGCTGAGCTTTCTCGACGTCGCGTCCACCAAGTAGCAGAGGGCGAGCGCGAGGAGCCTGACATGTGGAGTGAAACGTGAACGTCGCCCTGCGGCTGATGGGCCGCCGCCTGATAGCCCTGCCGATCATGATCCTGGGCGTGACGCTGCTGGTGTTCTTCGTGCTGTCGTTCTCACCGGTCGACCCGGCCCGGCTCGCACTGGGGGAGTCCGCATCCCCCGAGGCGTTGGATCAGTACCGCTTGGCGCACAACCTCGACGATCCGCTGCTGCTGCGCTACGGCCACTTCCTGGCCGGACTCGTCCGGGGTGACCTCGGCACCTCCAGCGGGAACGTCCCGGTGCTGGACAAGGTGGCGGCGGCGTTGCCCATCACGCTGCAGTTGACCTTCATCGGCCTCGTCCTCGCCGTGATCATCGCGGCTGTCCTCGGGGTGCTCGCCGCGCTGTTCCGCGACCGCTGGCCCGACCAGCTCATCCGGGTGGTCTCCATCGCGGCGCTGGCCACGCCGTCCTTCTGGCTTGCGATCCTGCTGATCCAGTGGCTGGCGGACATCCCCGGGGGCGCCGGGATCTTCCCCGCCCTGGTCGCGGTCTGGGTGCCCTTCGTCGAGGCCCCGGGGGTCTATCTCAACAACATCTTCCTCCCCGCCCTCGCGCTGGCGGTGCCCGTGGCCGGGTCGCTGATCCGGGTGGTGCGCACCTCCATGGTCGAGGAGCTCGACCGTGACTACGTGCGTACCGCCATCGGGGCAGGAATTCCTCGCCATGTGGTGGTGGGGCGCAACGTGCTGCGCAACGCGCTCATCACCCCGATCACCGTTCTCGGCCTGCGGGTCGGCTACCTCATCGGCGGCGCAGTCATCATCGAGATCATCTTCAACATCCAGGCCATGGGCCAGCTGATCCTCGACGGCGTCAGACGCAACGACGTCTACCTCGTCCAGGGCGTCACCCTGAGCGTCGCCCTGGCGTTCATCCTCGTCAACGTCGTGGTCGACCTCCTCTACGTGCTGGTCAACCCCCGTATCAGGAGCGTGTAGCCATGCGTCGATCACTCACCGAGCGCCTCAGCGAGCCGGGCCTGCGCGTCAGGTCACTGCCGCTCGGCTCGAAGATCGCGCTCGTCGTGCTCGGCCTCGTGGCCCTGCTGACGATCTTCGCGCCGCTGACCGGCAACCCGCTCGCCAGTGGCACCCCGGTGCAGCCCCCGGGGCCGGGAGCCTTTCTCGGCACCGACGCCATCGGCCGCGACATCCTCGCGCGGATCGCCGACGGCGGTCGCTACTCGTTGCTCATCGGCCTCGGCTCCACGGGCCTGGCGCTGGCGGCTGCGGCCGTCCTCGGTTCCGTGGCCGCCACCGCACCGCGGGCGATCTCCGAGGTCCTGATGCGCGTGCTCGACATCATCATGTCCTTCCCCGGCATCGCGCTCGCCGCCGTGTTCGTCACCGTCTTCGGCAGCTCGATCCCCGTGCTCATCGGGGCGATCGGCTTCCTCTACACCCCGCAGCTGACCCGCATCGTCCGCGCCAACGTCCTCGCCCAGCTCGGCGAGGACTACGTCGCCGCCGCCAAGGTCGGCGGCTCGGGCACCACCCGCATCCTCGCCCGGCACGTGGCTCGCAACTGCATCGCCCCGATCCTGGTCTTCGCCACCGTCCTGGTCGCCGACGCGATCGTCTTCGAGGCGTCGCTGTCGTTCATCAACGCCGGCGTACGACCGCCGAACCCGTCCTGGGGCAACGTCTTGTCCGACGGCAAGGGCCTCCTGCTCTCCGGCTACTGGTGGCCCACGTTCTTCCCCGGCCTCATGATCGTGATCACGGTGCTGAGCCTCAACCTGCTCTCCGAGGGGCTCACCGACGCCATGGTCAGCCCCAAGCTGCGCCGTGCGGTCCAGGTCGACGACGAGGTCGCCGGCGCGAGCTCGACCGACTCGCCCGACGCCGTCGTCACGGGCGGGACTGCCGGCGCCGCACCGGCACTGCCGGAAGCTGATGAGTTGCCGGTCGACGGGCTTGGCGACGCACAACGTGAGGAGGTGAGCCTCGACGCGCGGCTCGCCCAGCTGAGAGAGGGCGAGCTCGGACATGTCGATCGCCTCGTCTACAGCGGCGCCGCCGACCCCATCCTCCAGGTTCGCGATCTCTGCATCGCCTTTCCGAACGCCCATGGCGACGTGAACATCGTCGACGGCGTCTCGTTCGACATCCGCCCCGGCGAGACCATGGGGCTGGTCGGCGAGTCCGGCTGTGGGAAGTCGATCACCGCGATGGCCATCATGGGCCTGTTGCCCGCCACCGCTCGGCTGCGCGGGCAGGTGATCTTCGACGGCAAAGACCTGCTTTCGATGACCGACAAGCAGCACAACGCGCTGCGCGGCCACGACATCGCGATGATCTACCAGGACGCACTGAGCTCGCTGAACCCGTCGATGCTCATCCGCTCCCAGATGGCCCAGCTCACGCGGCGCGGAGGCCAACGCAGCGCCAAGGACCTCCTCGACCTCGTCGGCTTGGACAGCACCCGGACTCTTAAAAGCTATCCCCATGAGCTGTCCGGCGGCCAGCGCCAACGGGTGCTCATCGCGATGGCCCTGACGCGCAACCCGCGCCTCATCATCGCCGACGAGCCGACCACCGCCCTCGACGTCACCGTCCAGCAGCAGGTCGTGGAGCTTCTCAACGACCTGCGGGAGGAGCTCGGCTTCGCGACGGTGTTCGTGAGCCACGACCTCGCGCTGGTTGCCCAGCTCGCCCACCGCATCACGGTGATGTACGCCGGGCAGGTGGTCGAGCAGGGGACCACCACTGAGCTGCTCACCGACCCGCGCCACGAATACACCCGCGGGCTCCTGGGCGCGGTGCTCTCGATGGAACAGCGAGCGACCCGGCTCCACCAGGTCCCGGGGGTGGTCCCCGCTCCGCAGGACTTCGCAACCGGCGACCGCTTCGCCCCCCGCTCCTCCCATCCCGAGAGCGCAGGCGGGGCCCGCCCGGTCCTCCGCCTGGTCGACGGCACGACCCACCGATGGGCCGTGTCGCCGGGAGGACCCCTGGTCCCGAGCACCGGCGACGAGACCCTGGAGGTAGCGCGATGAGCGTCGTCGAACCCGTATTCAGGCCCGTACCTATGCCGGCGCCGATCGGCGAGCCCGTGATGGAGCTACGCGACGTGGAGGTCGTCTTCAAGACCCGCACCGGCTCGCTGTTCCGCCCCGAGAAGGTCACCGCGGTCGGCGGCGTCAGCCTGAGCGTCGCCAGGGACGAGACGATCGGGATCGTGGGCGAGTCCGGGAGTGGGAAGTCCACGCTCGCCCGCGTCATGGTGGGCCTGCAGGAGCCGACGGGCGGTCAGGTGCTCTTCCACGGCGAGCCGCTCGGGAAGGGGGCCACGGCCCGCAAGAGGTTCGGGCGCGCGGTCTCGGTGGTGTTCCAGGATCCGGCCACGGCCCTGAACCCCCGCATGATCGTCTCCGACATCCTCACCGACCCGCTCCGCGTCCACGGCATCGGAAACCGCGCCGCCCAGGTCGCGAGGATGCACGAGCTTCTCGAGCTCGTGGGCCTGCCACGCTCCGCGGCGAACGTCCTGCCCCGGCAGATCTCCGGCGGCCAGCGCCAGCGCGTCGCCACCGCCCGCGCGCTGGCGCTCGGCCCCGACGTCGTCGTCGCCGACGAACCCACCTCGGCGCTCGACGTGTCGGTACGCGCCCAGGTGCTGAACCTGCTCGCCGACCTACGCGAGCGCCTCGGCCTGGGCATGGTGTTCATCTCCCACGACATCAACACGGTGCGTCACGTCTCGGACCGGATCGCCGTGATGAACCGCGGCGTCGTCGTCGAGACCGGCCCTACCGAGCAGCTGTTCACCTCCCCCCACGACCCCTACACGCGCACCCTCCTCGGTGCCGCGCCCACTCTGCTGAAGGAAACCCCATGAGCGTCCTACCCACCTTCCACGGCGTCATCCCCCCGATGGTCACCCCCTTCACCGATGCCGGCGAGGTCGACACCGCCGTGCTCGAGCAGCTCGTGGAGCACCTCATCGCCAGCGGCGTCCACGGGCTCTTCCCCCTCGGCTCCACCGGTGAGGTGGCCTACCTCACCGACGCCCAACGCCGCCTGGTGACCTCGACCGTCGCCACCGCCACCGCCGGCCGGGTGCCGGTGCTCGTCGGGTGCATCGACCTCACCGCGGCGCGCGTGGTCGAGCAGGCGCGGCAAGCTCGCGACGCGGGCGCCGACGCGATCGTCGCGACCACACCGATCCACGCCCTCAACGACGCCGAGGAGATCGCCGTTCACTTCCAGACGATCCGCTCGGCGGTGGACCTGCCGCTCGTCGCGTACGACGTGCCGGTGCGGGCGCACTCCCGCCCGTCGCTCGAGGTGCTCGTGGAGCTGGGGCAGGAGCAGGTCATCGTGGGGGTGAAGGACTCCTCCGGTGACGACATCGGGTTTCGCCGCCTGATCCGGGCCAACCGCCTGGCCGGCTCCCCCCTGGCCCTGCTGACCGGCCACGAGCTGCTGTGCGACGCGATGCTCCTCGCCGGGGCCGACGGGATGGTGCCCGGCCTGGGCAACGTCGACGCCGCAGGTTACGTCCGGCTCTACAACGCGGCCCGTGCCGGCGATTGGGACCAGGCGGTCGACGAGCAGCAGCGACTCGCGAACCTCTTCGAGATCGTCTTCGCCGTGGTGGGCCGCTCGCCGGACGCCCGCGGGGTAGGCGCCTTCAAGGCCGCCATGGTGGCTCGGGGACTGATGCCGTCCGCCCGCATGGCTGCGGGGGTCACCGCGCTGACCGCGGCGGACGAGGAGCTCATCGCCAGGGTCGTTCACGAATGGGAGAGCGCGATGGCGGAGTCGTCGTCCTGATACCCACAGCAGAGCCTGCGGTCGGGCGGGGGAGGTTCGCCCCGACCGTGGCGGCAGTGGACCTCGGAGGAACGAAGACCACCGGAGCGGTGGTCGCCGCCGACAGCACCGTACTGCCAGCCGTACGGTGCGGTTGACTCGACGGAACTGCTGGCCGGCTTCGACCATCCCGGCGGCACACCCAGCGCAACACCATCTGCCCGTCACGCCTGCGTTTGACGTTGCGGGAGTGGTTCCGGCTGATCGAGATCATCGACTCGACCGCGTTCGTGCTGCGCAGGGTGCGGGCCAGGGTGGGCGGCACACCGAGTTGGAGCACCGTGAAGGTTTCGGCCATCCTTTCGCGGAGGCTGGCCGCACCGCCGGGATGGGTCTTGTCGAGTCTCAGGAGGCCCTCGACGGCTGGGCGAGCAGCTGGACTCCGGCGATGCCGCATGACCGTTGCTGTACTTGGCTGCTGTACCGGCCCGTTGCGGGTGCTCGCCGCTCCGGCCAATGTGCTTCTGACAAGGGTGGAGCCAAGGGGACTCGAACCCCTAACCCCCTGCTTGCAAACGACGGGAGCCACGAGGGACGCGGCGCTCAGTGAGCGTGGGAGCGTCCAGCACCGTCCGGGAATGACCATCCAGCTTGCACACGGTAGTCACTCAGTTAGTCACTCAGTCCTGACTGACGGCTTTACGAGCGTGCAAGTGACGTTGATCCGCGTCCTTCGGACCACCCGCTCGCGGAACGCAGCGTCTAGAGATCCATGACGAGTCGCAGCGCTGCCTCGACTTGGCGTAGCTCGTCGAACCGGAGATGCATGACCAGATCGCCGAGTCGGTTCGGATCGACGGCCGCGGTCTGCTCGGCGAGCACGCGGGTCGTCCGCCCTTCGACTTCGATCTCGGGGCGGAAAGTCGCTGCCCGCGCCGACGTCGACGTCGGGGCTACGAGGAGAGTCGATAACGGGAGGTCGTCGGACTGCAGGATCACCGCGTAACGCGCGCCGCGTTGTTCGTGCCCGCGGGCCTCTCGTGGACCTCGGAGTCGGTGTACGTCACCACGCACGCAACGTCTCCATGTCACGCAGCACCCGCGCCGACTCGGCGCGGTCGTCATCGTCGGCAGCCAACGCTTCTGCTTCTGCGCGCAACGCTGCGCCGGCTCGGCGGCTGGCCGCCTCGATGAGCGCCGACCGGACTGCGGCCGACACGGCGGTGCCGTCACCCGTAAGGACAGCAAGAGCCCTGGAGGTGTCCTCGTCGGGACGGAACGTGATGGTGTAGGACATACCCCCAGTGTCGCACAAGTTGTAAGACG
>JBPCRP010000021.1:0-39443 GCA_050996715.1 Propionibacteriaceae bacterium | reverse complement strand
CCCCGAGGGACCGACCCTTTTCCACACAATCCCCCTTTGGGGGTGGCCTCGGGGGTCCGTTGGACGAAAAATGCCGCAATCGGGGGCGGCGGGGTCGGGTCACGTAGAGTCGGTGGGCATGGGATGGACGCTGCTCGTGCTGCTGTACGTGGCGGCAGGGGTGGCTGCGGCCTGGGAGGCTCGGCGCAAGGGGCACGACGACCTGTTGTTCCTGGTCATCGGGGTCGTGCTCGGCCCGATCGCGCTCATCGGCATGTGGTTCCTGCCCCGCACGGCGTTGGCCGTCGGCACCCCGGTCCGGCCTGCGGCCAAGATCACCCTCGACGACGGCCGGATCATCCCCACCCGCCACGTCAGCGTTGTCCGGGCCGCCAAGGTCATCGACGGCGAGCAGGTCTGCCTGATCACCGCCCCCTCGGGCACGCAGCACTGGGTCGCCCAGGAGGCGCTCAGCCGGCTGCGTTCGGTCGGTGGCTGAGCTGAACCGGGGTGCGTTCTAGCACTCGCTGGGACCGAGTGCTAATGTCGGAATTAGCACTCTCCCCTGGAGTGTGCCAGCGGTCCCGGCGGCTCCCGCGACGACGTCAGGACCACTTTTCCTAGTCACATCACCCATGAACTGAAAGGGGTTTGAACGTGGCAGTCACGATCAAGCCGCTCGAGGACCGAGTCCTCGTCCAGCCGCTCGACGCCGAGCAGACCACCAAGTCCGGTCTGGTCATCCCCGACACCGCTAAGGAGAAGCCGCAGGAGGGCAAGGTCCTCTCCATCGGCCCGGGTCGCATCGACGACAACGGCAAGCGGGTTCCCGTCGACGTCGCCGAAGGTGACACCGTGATCTTCAGCAAGTACGGCGGCACCGAGGTCAAGTACGACGGCCAGGAGCTGCTACTGCTCAACGCGCGCGACATCCTCGCCGTCGTCAGCAAGTAAGGGGAGTTCTTCTTTATGGCAAAGATCCTTCAGTTCGACGAGGAGGCGCGTCGCTCCCTCGAGCGTGGCGTCGACATCCTCGCCAACACCGTGAAGGTGACCCTCGGCCCGAAGGGCCGCTACGTCGTCTTGGACAAGAAGTGGGGCGCTCCCACGATCACCAACGACGGCGTGACGGTGGCCCGTGAGGTCGAGCTCGACGATCCGTACGAGAACCTCGGCGCTCAGCTCGCCAAGGAGGTCGCCACCAAGACCAACGACGTCGCCGGGGACGGGACGACCACCGCAACCGTGCTCGCCCAGTCGCTGGTGCACGAAGGCCTGCAGGCCGTCGCCGCCGGTTGCAACCCGATCGCCCTCAAGCGGGGCATCGACGCTGCGGTCACTGCGGTCGAGAAGCGCCTGCACGAGGTGGCCCGCGACGTCGAGACCACCGAGGACATGGCTCACGTCGCCACCATCTCCGCCCGTGACGAGGTGATCGGCGCCCTGATCGCCGATGCTTTCGACAAGGTCGGCAAGGACGGCGTGATCACCGTCGATGAGTCCAACACCTTCGGCACCGAGCTCGAGTTCACCGAGGGCATGCAGTTCGACAAGGGCTATCTCTCGCCCTACTTCGTCACCGACGCGGAGCGGATGGAGGCGGTTCTCGACAACCCCTACATCTTGATCAACTCCGGCAAGATCAGCTCGATGAACGACCTGCTTCCCCTGCTGGAAAAGGTCATCGGCGCCTCCGGGACGCTGTTCATCGTGGCCTAGGACGTCGACGGCGAAGCGTTGTCCACTCTGGTGGTCAACAAGATCCGCGGCAACTTCACCTCCGTCGCCGTCAAGGCGCCGGCGTTCGGTGATCGTCGCAAGGCCATGCTCGAGGACATCGCGATCCTGACCGGTGGTCAGGTCGTCGCCCCCGAGGTCGGCCTCAAGCTCGAACAGGTCGACCTGGAGACGCTCGGTCGCGCCCGTCGCATCGTGGTGACCAAGGACAACACCACGATCGTCGACGGGGGCGGTGCTGGCGACGAGGTCAAGAGCCGCGTCGCCCAGCTGCAGGCTGAGATCGGCCGGACCGATTCCGACTGGGACCGCGAGAAGCTGCAGGAGCGAGTCGCCAAGCTCGCCGGTGGCGTCTGCGTGATCAAGGTCGGCGCGGCCACCGAGGTCGAGCTCAAGGAGAAGAAGCACCGGATCGAAGACGCCGTCTCCGCGACGCGCGCCGCGATCGAAGAGGGCATCGTGGCCGGCGGCGGTTCTGCGCTGGTGCACGCGGCCTCGGTGCTCGCCGACGGCCTGGGCCTGACCGGTGACGAAGCGGTGGGGGTACGGATCGTCCGCAAGGCGGTTGTCGAGCCGCTCCGTTGGATCGCCGAGAACGGTGGCGAGCCGGGTTACGTCGTCACCTCCGAGGTGGCCAAGCTGGAGCCGGGTCACGGCTACAACGCGGCGACCAACGAGTACGTCGACCTGATCGCCGCCGGCGTCATCGACCCGGTCAAGGTCACGCGCTCCGCGCTGGCCAACGCCGCGTCGATCGCGTCGCTGCTGATCACCACCGAGACCCTGGTGGTGGAGAAGCCCGAGGAAGCAGACGAGCCGGCCGGTCACGGCCACTCGCACTGAGTCTCACGCGCGACCTGAACGAAGCCCTCCTCGACTCCGGTCGGGGAGGGCTTCGTCGCGTTCGGGCCCGCTCTGATCGCGAGCGCCGTGTACGCGCAGAGCGGGTGCCGGTGTCCAGGGCAGCCGGCGCGGGGTGGCCCGGGATGCAGGCGGCCCAGGTCATGCGGGACTACCTGGCCGAGGTCGTCCGGCTTGTCGAGGGCTCCGACCTGTTCTCGATGCTCGCCCACATCGACTACCCGGTGAGCTCCTGGCCGGCCGACGCGGAGCCGTACGACCCGAACGGCTTCGAGGCCGAGTTCCGGTTCGCCCTGGGTGCGCTCGCCGAGAGCGGTCGGGCGCTGGAGGTCAACACCCGGGTGGCGTTCCACCCCGACGTCGACGTCGTCCGCGACGCCGAGACGCTCGAGGAGGCCCTCGGCCGGCGGGGGGGCGACCTGCCCGCCGCGGCAGGGCTGGAGGCTCGGTCCGGGCTCTGTGACCAGATCGCAACGTGCTCACGGCCCAAACCGACCCGCCCGACTTTGCCGGTCCCGTCCCACTGCATATCCTGAAGGCAGATCGACGGGGGCCATCAGCTCGGAACGCCCCGCCGGACGACGTCAGCGGGATGCTCTGCACTCGTCCGTCGCCGCACGGCGTACCGTTGATGTGAACGTGAAGGATCGGAGTCGGGGGGCTCCTGACCATCTGGGCCCTCCCGAGGGGGGCCATGAGCCCACCCCCGGGGGTTGTCATGACCGGCGCTTCGTCGTCGTCTGCTGGACCGTCATCAGGTCCCCTCTCGGCTTGTCTGATCGCGTCCGCGCAGGCCGGTGACGCGGCGGCGCTGGAGTCGCTGATCGGTTACGTGCGAGTTCATCTGTTCCGCTACTGCTGGGGACGGTTGGCGCGCTACACCGGCGGACCCGACATGGTCGACGACGTGACCCAGGAAGCGTGCCTGGCCGTCTGCACCGTCCTCCCCCGCTTCGTGCTACCCCCGGACGACAAGGACGCCGTGTCGCTGTTCCACGGCTGGATGTACACCATCGCCAAGGCCAAGGTGGCCGACGGGCAGCGCCGGATGATGCGGGCGCCGGAACCGATCGACGAGTTGCCGGAGGCGCCCGACCTGGGCCCGACTCCCGAGGAGGAAGCCATGTCGACGGCGGGGGTGACCGCGATCTCGGGGATCCTGGCCAGCCTGCCCGAGCGCACCCGCCAGGTGCTGATGCTCCGGGCCCACGGGTACAGCGCCGAGGCGGCGGGAAAGCAACTCGGGATGAGCGCCGCCGCCGTCCGTACGGCCCACCACCGCGGACTGGCCCGCCTCCGGGTGCTGGCCGACACCACTCCCGACCTGCTCGCCGGCTATGCGATGTCCTCCTGACGCCTGAGCGGGCCGCCGGGATCTGACGGGACCGCATTACGATTGGGGCTCACCCGCGGCCGGTTCGTGACCGGGCGGGGAACCGTTCGCCGAAAGGGTCTGCCTCGTGTCCCACCCAGAGTCGTCTGCACCTGCCCAGCTCGGCTCGGCCGGCGTACCGGAACCCTTCGCGGCGCTCGGCCTGACCTTCGACGACGTGCTGCTGCAGCCGGCCGAGAGCGACGTCATCCCGTCGGTCGCCGACACCAGCTCGCGGGTCTCGCGCAACATCTCGATCAAGATCCCGTTGCTCTCCAGCCCGATGGATACCGTCACGGAGTCCCGGATGGCCGTGGCCATTGCTCGCCAGGGTGGACTCGGGGTGCTGCACCGCAATCTGTCGATCGAGGAGCAAGCGCACCAGGTCGACGTGGTCAAGCGCTCCGAAGCCGGAATGGTCGACGAGCCGATCACGATCAGCCCCGACGCGACCATCGGCGAGGCCGACGAGATGTGCGGCCGCTTCCGGATCTCCGGTGTCCCGGTGGTCGACGCTCAGATGCACCTACTGGGCATCGTCACCAACCGCGACATGCGCTTCGAGAACGACCCGTCGCGTCTGGTCGGAGCCGTGATGACCCCGATGCCGTTGATCACCGGCCAGGTCGGCATCTCCAGTGAGGACGCGCTGGCCCTGCTGGCCAAGAACAAGATCGAAAAACTGCCGCTGGTCGACCAGCAGGGTCGGCTCAAGGGCCTCATCACCCTGAAGGACTTCGTGAAGTCCGACCAGTACCCCGACGCTTCCAAGGACGAGCAGGGCCGCCTCCGGGTCGGGGCGGCCGTAGGGTTTTTCGGCGACGCCTGGGAGCGGGCGATGGCCCTGATCGACGAAGGGGTCGACCTGCTCATCGTCGACACCGCGCACGGGCACTCTCGCGGCGTGCTCGACATGATCGGCAAGCTCAAGGCCGAGCCGGCCGCTGACCACATCGACATCGTGGGCGGCAACGTCGCGACGTACGCCGGGGCGAAGGCCTTGGTCGACGCGGGCGTCGACGGGGTCAAGGTCGGTGTCGGGCCCGGTTCGATCTGCACCACCCGGGTGGTCGCCGGGGTGGGCGTCCCGCAGGTGACGGCGATCCACAACGCCTCCCGCGCCTGCCGATCCGCCGGGGTTCCGGTCATCGGCGACGGTGGTCTGCAGTACTCCGGCGACATCGCCAAGGCGCTGGTCACCGGCGCTGACACCGTGATGCTTGGCTCGTTGCTCGCCGGCTGCGAGGAGAGCCCTGGCGACCTGGTCTTCATCAACGGCAAGCAGTTCAAGTCCTACCGCGGCATGGGGTCGCTGGGGGCGATGGCCAGTCGCGGGCGGCGGGCCTCCTACTCCAAGGACCGCTACTTCCAGTCCGACGTGGCCGCCGACGACAAGCTCGTCCCCGAGGGCATCGAGGGTCAGGTGCCCTTCCGCGGTCCACTGGCCGCGGTGGCCTACCAGCTCATCGGCGGGTTGCGGCAGTCGATGTTCTACTCCGGCGCGTCGACGGTGCCCGAGTTGCAGGAGCGCGGCTCCTTCGTCCGGATCACCTCGGCTGGTCTGCGCGAGTCCCACCCCCACGACATCCAGATGACGGTCGAGGCGCCCAACTACGCGGGCTGAGGCTCGGGGCTGGATAGGCTCGCCCCGTGTACGAGATCGGTGGTAGCAAGCGTGCGGAGCAGGCCTTCGCCTTCGACGACATCGCGATCGTCCCGTCGCGACGGACCCGGGGGATCGAGGAGGTATCGCTGACGTGGCGGATCGACGCCGTCAGCTTCGACTTCCCGCTGATCGCTGCGCCGATGGACTCGGTGATGAGCCCCGCGACCGCGATCACCCTCGGCCAGCTCGGCGGGCTCGGCGTGCTGAACCTCGAGGGTCTGTGGACGCGGTACGAGGACCCCGAGCCTTTGCTCGCCGAACTGGCCGACCTCGACGACCCCGCCACCGCGACCACGACCCTGCAGCGGATCTACGCCGAGCCGATCAAGCCCGAGCTGATCAAGGTCAGGATCGGCGAGATCCGGGAGGCTGGCGTCCCCGCGGCCGGAGCGCTGTCTCCGCAGCACACCGCGCAGTTCGCCCAGGCCGTGGTCGACTCCGGCGTCGACTTCTTCGTCATCCGGGGCACGACGGTGAGTGCTGAGCACGTCTCCAGCGAGGCGGAGCCACTCAACCTCAAGCAGTTCATCTACGACCTCGACGTGCCGGTGATCGTCGGGGGCTGCGCGACCTACCAGGCCGCCTTGCACCTGATGCGCACCGGTGCTGCCGGGGTGCTCGTCGGCTTCGGTGGTGGAGCGGCCCACACGACGCGCTCGGTGCTGGGCATCGCCGTACCGATGGCGTCGGCGGTAGCTGACGTGGCCGCGGCTCGGCGGGACTACCTGGACGAGTCCGGCGGCCGCTACGTGCACGTGATCGCCGACGGCTCGGTGGGCCGCTCCGGGGACATCGCCAAGGCGATCGCCTGCGGGGCCGACGCGGTGATGGTCGGTTCGCCGCTGGCCCGGGCGACCGAGGCGCCCGGCCGTGGTTACCACTGGGGCCCTGAGGCCTGGCACGCCGACTTGCCCCGCGGCGAGCGGGTCCGCTTCGGCACCCGGGGGAGTCTGGCGGAGATCCTGCACGGACCCTCGACGGTCGCGGACGGCACCATGAACCTCGTCGGCGCCCTCCGCCGGGCGATGGCGACCACCGGGTACACCGAGGTCAAAGAGTTCCAGCGCGTCGAGGTCATCGTCGGCTGAGGACGCATCGATGAGGGTCGCCGTCCTCTCCGACACCCACAGCCCGCGGTTCTGGAAGAGCTGCCCGCCCGCCGTGGCGGCGCGGCTGACCGGGGTCGAGCTGATTCTGCACGCCGGTGACGTGTGCACCTCCGACGTGCTCGACGAGCTCGGCGCGTACGCCCCGGTGCGGGTCGTGCTGGGCAACAACGACGGTCCCGACGTCGCCGCCTGGGGAGCGCCGGCGACCCTGGAGCTGGAGCTGGCGGGCCTCCGCGTCGCGATGATCCACGACAGCGGGCCCAAGCAGGGTCGAGCGGCCCGGCTCCGCCGCCGCTTTCCGGCCGCGGGTCTGGTCGTCTTCGGTCACTCCCACGTCCCCTGGGACGAGTCGGTGGCCGGCCAGCGCGCGTTTAATCCGGGCTCGCCGACCGACAAGCGCCGGGAACCGCAGGGCACCATGGGGCTGCTCGAGATCACCGACGGCCGGTTGCTGCGCCTCGACCTGGTCCCGGTCACCCCCTGACCACAGTTACTGGCCGGTAAGTGGTCAGTTCGACGAGGTCGTACGGGGTGTCCTCCGCCGTCTGTGACCACTTTCGCCAGGGAGGGGAGGGAGGGGAGGGGCGAGGGGGATGAAGGGAGGGGAGGGGACGAAACGGCGCCGCCCCGGAGGGCGACGCCGTTCGTTTCCACGCAGCAGGAGGGTGGGCCCACCGCGCAGCCCGGCTCGGATCCGGCTCGTCGCAAGGACGAGGGTGCTCCGGGCCGGAGACCAGGTGGACGGCGGTCAGGCTCGGTCGACCGCCGCCCACCTGGTCGGTTCGGGGTCAGCTGCTGCTCTCGTATTCACGCATCGCGCAGCTCGGGGTGTCACCGTCACCTGGTCAGTTCGCCTGGACCATCAACCACGCCAGCAGGTAGGACTTGCTGTTGCCGTCGTCGATCGTCTTGTCCGACAGCGTCCGCGCCGTCTCCAGCGCGGTCGCGGCCTGCTTCTTGCCGCCGAGGGCGGCATACATCAGCAGGTAGTCCCCGAACTTCTGGTCGAACTTCGTCCCCACCGCCTCGGTCACGTTCGCTGCGATCCGGTCCGGATCCCCGGCCAGATAAGTCGAGCTCGGGCTCATCGGGATCACCAGGATCCCGAGCATCGCGGCCGGCTCGGGGCTGAACCAGGTGGCGTAGTCGCGCTTGCCACCCCAGTTCAGAGCGACGATCTTGTGCCCGTAGCCCTTGTACACCGGGTCGGCCAGGTCGAAGTTCGTCCAGTAGGCGTGGCCCGCGTGGGCCTCGCTGGACAGCATCCAGCGGGCCTCGGTCGAGAGCGCGGCGTTCTTGCTCGCGTCCCCCCACAGCGCCAGTCCGGTCCAGGCGGTGACCGCCTCCGAGCTGGACTCCTGGTTGTTGCCGTCGGCGAAGGGCGAGGTGCCCGACGCCCAGCCGTGCGAGGCGTACGCGTCGAAGTTCCGCCGGGTGACGAAGTAGTCGTTCGGCCCCGACGAGCCGATGTCGGCGGCCAGCAGGTTCATTACCGGGGCGAACGTGTCGACCAGCGACGGGTCCCGCAGACCGAGCACCCCCGCGGCGTAGAGGAAGTAGCCGTAGTGGAAGTGGTGGTCGTTGAACTCCTCGGACCCGAAGGACGGGGTGAGTCCGACCACGCCCTTGGCTTCGTCGTCCCAGACGAAGCAGAACGCGTCCCGCTCGTTGGCGCCCTTGGGCTGGGTCCACTTGGTGAGGGTGTCGACGAGCTTGGTTTTGGCCACGTCGGCCTCGGCCACACCCAGTTGGTCGGCGAGCTCCCACAGCATGGCCACCCGGTAGAGGGCCTTGCCCCCGAAGTAGGTGTCGGCCGGGAAGGCCGGGATCGCCGAGATGTCGGCGGCGACCTGGGTGCTGAGCTCCTTCTTGTCGGCCGCGGACAGGTCGGCCACGTCGAGCGACGCGACGGCGTCGTAGGCCGGGCTCGTCCAGGTGAGCTTGGTGCCTCGGTAGAGCGTCAGGGTGCCGTAGATCGACGCGTAGGTGCCGAGGGTGGCGCCCGCGCCCTGCACACCCGACTGCTGGTGCGGCATGGTGGCGTACGCCGTGTCGCCGCCGGCTGCGGTCCGGTAGCTCAGCGTGGTGCTGATCTCCCTCGCGGCGACGGAGTAGTCGACCCCGCCCCCGGTCACCGGATCGGCGGCCAGGGTGGCCAGGTCGGCCAGCGTGCCATCGGTCGGCACCACGAACCAGGTGATGGTCTGGCCCTTCGAGAGCTTCACCGAGGTGCCACTGACGTCGCCTTTGGTCACCAGACCGAACGTGCTCTGCCCGGCCTGAGCCCGGTAGGCGTCCCCTTCGGCGCTGAAGCTCAGCTTGGTGGTCAGGGTGCCGTCCTTCGTCGCGGTGTAGACCACGAAGGGCGAGCCCTGGGCGATCAGCACCCGGCCCAGCTCGGTGTCACCGTCGAGGATGGCGGCGGTGACACTGAGCTGGTCGTAGGCCACCACCGTCGCGTCGGTCCCCCCGGCGTCGACCGCCTCGTCGGGGACATAGCCGCCGGCGATGTTCTTCTCGGTCGTGACGATCTTGGGCGCCCCGAAGGAGAAGCCTCCGTCGGTGAGCCCGAAGGTCAGCGGCAGCGGGAACACGGGCATCGCCTTGTCGCCGAACACCAGTCCGGAGAACCAGCGGTTGGTCGGGGGCAGCAGTCCCGCGCCCAGTCGCTTCGCGTTCAGCGACTTGACGGTCTTGACGGGGAGTGCCTTCACCAGCGGAGCCACCTCGGCGGTCGAGAACACGGTGGCACCGGCGACGGAGCCGGCGCCGGTGAGGCCGGGGGCGCCGGGTCCGGCGTCCGGCCCGAAGGCCTTCACGCCGACGACGGTGGCTCCAGCCACACCCGCCGCGACGGCCGCCCCGGCCAGCAGCCGGCGGCGGGTGAACACCGTCGACTGCCGGGGCTGAGGCTGATCCTGATGATCGTGCTGGTCGGGCGTGGTCTGATCTTGCTGTACAGGAGAATCTGTACCGAAGGTCATCGCAAACCAATCTGTCGGAGGAAGTTGAACGTCAGGTCCGAGGCGCCCGCGAGGGGGCCATCGTCGCGCAACGTCAGCGTCGCGGTGACCGGAGTTCCGGGTTGGGACAACTCAGCGATGGACGGGTCGGTCCTGATCGCTTCACTGTTGACGCGGACCTCGGTGGCGGCCTGGCCGGCGTCGGTCTGCACCTTCACCGAGTCGACCTGGCCCGCGACGGTCTTGTTGTCGGGGAGCAGCAGCTTGACGGGGGCGCCCTTCTCGATCCGACCGTAGTCGTTCGGCGTCAGCAGGTACTGCGCGACCACGTACTCGCTACCGGAGCTGGTCAGCGTGGCGAGGTCGGAACCGCTGGACAACGAGGCCCCGATCTTGGCCTTGAGGTCGGTCACTACGCCGGCAGTCACGGCTTTGTAGGTCAGAGTCGCCTTCTTGATGTCGACGTTGTAGGCCTCGGTGTCGTCCACGCTCAGGCCGTTGGAGATGTCCTGCTGCAGGTCGACGCTCTGCACGGTGAAGAGCTTCTGTCCCTTGGTCACCGAGTCACCCTCGGCGACGTAGGCCTTGGTCACCGTGCCGCTGTAGGTGGCGCCGACCTTGTACTGGTCGGCTTCGACCTGGGCGGAGAGGCTGGTCGCCTCACTCTGGCGTTGGTTGAACAGGAGGGTCAGGGCGGCGACGAGCAGGGTGATCCCGAGAAGCCCGCCGAACAAGCGAAGTCTGTTGATCCAGGTCATTTCGCAGATACCTCTTTCTGGCCGCGACCCGTGGCGTAACCCGGGTCAGCGTGGTCGTGGGTGTCGTCGTGCACGTCAGTGGTGGTCGCGTCGATGCGGTTCGCGCTGGTGTGAGGGGTGTCGTCGACGTCGACGGTGCTGCTGGCGTGGGCACCGAGTGCATCCTGCAGCTCCGGCGGCACGATGACGGTGGTCATCAGCGGGGCGGGTTCCGCGGCCTCGACGACCGTCGCTCGCACGGGCTGCTCGTCGGTCCGCTTGTTCGCCGTGCGCACCTGGTGCGCCTCGCGAAGGGCGACCACCATGAACGCACCGAGGATGAAGGTGTTGGTCACGTTCCAGGCGGTGGCGAGGGTGAACTGGCTGTTGTCCAGGTCACGCCAGATCGAGACGGCCGAGACCATCACCAGGAACCAGAACGTGATCACCTGCGGGATGATGAAGTTGAACGGTGACTGCGCCTTGGTCTTGCTTCCCGTCACGTGCCACTTCTGCTCCTTGCCGATGAAGGCGTTGAACAGGGCCGCCATGTAGATCGGGAACGACACCGCAGCAAGCATCAGCACCTCCCAGCGGAACGAGCCCAGCGTGTAGAACGAGAGCAGAATCTGCATCAGGTAGAAGCCGAGGTAGAACAGCAGCCAGGTGCCGACCCCGATGCTCAGGTTCACCGGTCGCAGGTCGAAGAAGACCTCGAGCGCGGGGACGACGAGCAGCAGGCCCGGAGCGAGTCCGGTCAGGTAGTGCGTCGCGGTGACCAGGTACATGATCCGCTGGTCCATCGTCAGCTTGCGGCGCGGGCTGAGCGGGTTGTGGGTGAGCAGGATCTCGAAGCCGCCCGTGGCCCAGCGCAGCTGCTGCTTGGTGTAGGCCTCGATCGTCTCGGGCGCATCGCCGACGGCGAGCGTCTTAGGGATGTAGATCGACTTCCAGCCCCGCTCGTGCAGCATCAGCGAGGTCCAGACGTCCTCGGACTTGCTGTCGACGTAGATGCCGCCGATGTCGTTGATCGCCGCGCGGCGGAAGATCACGTTCGTGCCGACGCAGAACGCCGCGTTGAAGTGGTTGCGGCCGGGCTGGACGAACTTGTAGAAGACGGCCTGCATGTAGCCAGCACCGCGGGAGACCATGTTGATCAAGTTCCCGTAGGCCTGCGGCGTCTGCACGAAGGCGACGTTGTGGTTGACGAAGAAGGGGACGGTCTCCACCAGGAAGTCCGGCTGCGGGACGAAGTCGGCGTCGAAGATGCAGAAGTAGTCACCCTTGGCCAGCGACAGCGCGTAGTTCACGTTGCCGGCCTTGGCGCCGTTGCTGGAGAGTCGACGTACGTAATGACAGCCGAGCTCGCCGGCAAGGTCACGCACCTGATCGGAGCGGCCGTCATCGAGGATCCAGACGCGGTGCTTGCCCCTGATCGCCAGCGCCGCCGTAGCCGTCGCCCTGATCTTGTAGAGCTCCTCGCCGTAGACGGTGATGAAGACATCGACCAGGACTTCCTTGCCGTCAAGGAGAATCGGCCACAGGTGCGGCGAGTCCTGCACGCCCAGGGATCCGATCTGCGACGTGTCGAACATCAGTCGCTTGGCCTCGTGGAACGCGTAGTCCCGCGGGCTCTTGGCGCCCGAGAGGATGGTCCACATCGACAGCAGCGCCTGCGTGACCAAGATCGTCTCGGCCACGATGACCAGCAGGTAGGGGAGGAAGTCTCCCCGGTTGGCCGGGTTCAGCAGGAACTGTGCGTAGAACAGGATGCCGAGGGTGGCGATCAAGGAAAGCAAGATCATCACCGGCGAGTAAGGGTTACTCGTCTCGGCCCTGCGGGTTACGGGCACGTGCTTGTCCACACGTGCAAAATCATGGGCCGGTCTGGCCATAGTAAACTCCACCCGAGCTGTAGAGGTACCCCGAGCTTGAGGTACAGGAAACGGACCGACGTGGGATCTCGGGGGCCCGACGACGTCGTGCGGCTACGGTGCCGCGGCACGACCCAGCACGTGACGTCCATCCGTCACCGGTGAGGAATCGAGCCGTGCGAGGCTGTCGACCCCCACCCGGGAGCGTCGCCTTCGCACGTCATGCGAACCGAGCTTGCGGTTCGTCATGTTCTCGATCGGATCCGGCCATCTCCACCCCGAGTGCCGTGATCGTGACCATCTCAACCCCGAGAGTCACTGTCGATCGATGAGACAACTGTACGGCCTCTGCGAGGTCCTGCAAGTCGACTGGGCCGGCGTGCATCGGCAAGCTCAGCGCGACCTACCGCGTCGTCCCGGTCCCAGAAGTTGATCATGACTACTGGTATGGAGCGGGCCGGTGCCGCGTTCGCAGCGGCCCGCGGCGCAGTCAGGCTGCGATCCACTAACGGCGTTGTCAAAGCGGGGAGATGGGGACGGACTGGTATCAGACCGGTCTCGGTACTGGTCCTATGTGGTCTGGCGCACAGAGGACGACGGATGGGTCGAGATCCGGTGCTCAACGTCACACGCAGCCGCTGCCGTCGCGACGGTCCGACACCCGCCACAGGGTTTCACTACGCTGTCGGGGTGACCGAGCAGCCGGAGTCCGCCGTGATGGGTGAGCTCGCCCGCCTGCGGATGAGCATTGACAACATGGACGCCGCCCTCGTGCACCTGCTCGCGGAGCGTTTCAAGATCACCCAGCAGGTCGGGGTCCTGAAGGCGCAGCACGGTCTGCCGGCGGCCGACCCGAACCGGGAGTCGGAACAGATCGCCCGGTTGCGAGCCCTGGCGGTCGACGCTCGCCTCGACCCGGAGTTCGCCGAGAAGTTCCTCAACTTCGTCGTCGCGGAAGTGGTCCGCCACCACGAGGCGATTGCCGCGCGGGGTTGACCCGTAGACTGCCGGGCGTTCGGCGACCGACGGGTCGGACGGTTCGGCTGAGAGGTACCCCATGACCACCCCCGAGCACGACCTGGTCGTCGTCGTGGACTTCGGTGCCCAGTACGCGCAGCTGATCGCCCGCCGCGTGCGCGAGGCCAAGGTCTACTCCGAGATCGTGTCCCACACGGTGTCGGCCCAGCAGATCCTGGACCGGCACCCGAAGGCGATCATCCTCTCCGGCGGTCCGTCCTCGGTCTACGAGCCCGGCGCCCCACAACTGGACCCCTCGCTGCTCTCGGCCGGCACTCCGGTGTTCGGCATCTGCTACGGCTTCATGGCGATGGCCAAGGCGCTCGGCGGGGAGGTGGCCAAGACCGGGATGCGCGAGTACGGCCGCACCTCGGTCAGCGTGCTGGACCCCGGAACCCTGCTCGCCGGTTTGCCGCCCACCCTGAGCTCGTGGATGTCCCACGGTGACGAGGTGATCGGCGCCCCGGACGGGTTCACGGTGACCGCGACGTCGGCACGCGCGACCGTAGCCGCCTTCGAGGACGTCGACGCCGGGCTCGCGGGCGTGCAATGGCACCCGGAGGTGCTCCATAGCGAGCACGGCCAGCAGATCCTCGAGCACTTCTTGCTGAATATCGCCGGCTGCCGCCCGACCTGGACGATGGTGAACATCGTTGAGGAGCAGGTCGAGCGGATCCGGGCCCAGGTCGGCGCGGACCAGGTGATCTGCGCGCTCTCCGGCGGCGTCGACTCCTCGGTCGCCGCGGCCCTGGTCCAGCGCGCGGTCGGGCACCAGCTCACCTGCGTGTTCGTCGACCACG
Source organism: Propionibacteriaceae bacterium (assembly GCA_050996715.1). Taxonomy (GTDB): domain Bacteria; phylum Actinomycetota; class Actinomycetes; order Propionibacteriales; family Propionibacteriaceae; genus Microlunatus. The sequence continues at coordinate 25,328 of JBPCRP010000021.1, read as the reverse complement.
GCCTGCTCCGCAAGGGCGAGGCCGAACAGGTCGAACGTGACTACGTCGACGCCACCGAGGTCAACCTCAAGGTGGTGGACGCAAGCGAGCGGTTCCTGGGCGCCCTCGAGGGTGTCAGTGACCCCGAGTCCAAGCGGAAGATCATTGGTCGGGAATTCATCCGCACCTTCGAGGCCGCGGCTCGCGAAGTCGTCAGCGCAGCGGCGGTGGACGCCCATCCGGGTGAGGTGGAGTGGCTCGTCCAAGGCACCCTGTATCCCGACGTGGTCGAGTCGGGCGGCGCCGAGGGCGCGGCCAACATCAAGAGCCACCACAACGTGGGCGGGCTTCCCGACGACCTGCAGTTCAAGCTGATCGAGCCGTTGCGCACCTTGTTCAAAGACGAGGTCCGCGCCGTCGGCGAGCAGCTCGGTCTGCCGGCGGCGATGGTCTGGCGGCACCCGTTCCCGGGGCCGGGTCTGGCCATCCGGATCATCGGCGAAATCACCCGGGACCGGATCGCTGTGCTGCAGGAGGCCGACGCGATCGCGCGCGAAGAACTGACCGCGGCGGGCCTCGACCGCGACATCTGGCAGTTCCCGGTGGTGCTGTTGGCCGACGTCCGCTCGGTCGGTGTCCAGGGTGACGGGCGGACGTACGGCCATCCCGTGGTGCTGCGGCCGGTGACCAGTGAGGACGCGATGACCGCCGACTGGGGCCGGTTGCCCTATGACCTGCTGGAAAAGATCAGCACCCGGATCACCAACGAGGTGGACGAGGTGAACCGGGTGGTGCTCGACATCACGAGCAAGCCACCCGGCACCATCGAATGGGAGTGAGCGAATGGGAGTGAGCGAATGGGAGTGAGCGAATCGGACTGAGCCACCGGCTCTCCCGACCCGGATCTCAGCGGTAGGTCGTCGTCTCGTCGGCCGTGGTGTCACCCTCGACGTCCGCGGCGTCGACGCGGCCCTTGGAGGCCGCTCCGTCCACCCAGTCGTAGTCGGCGACCCCACCGATGGTGGTCGGCTGCGGAGCGCTCGCGTCTGGACCCGTGGCCTCCCACGACCTGGGAGCCGGAGCTGCGGACCCACCGTGCGGGCTGGGCGGGGCGGGCGCGAAGTCTGACTCCGTCCGTCCCTGCGGCGCCGCCGTCTCCGACTGCTGCCACGGGGCGCCCGACGGGCCCCAGACCGGGTCCATCCCCTGGGGCTGGACCTGGGGGCGGGGACCAGGCGTCAGTTGCTGCTCAGGTAGGGCGAAGAGCAGCACGATGTACGCGACGATCGTGACCGGGAAGACGATGGACAGCACCGCGGTGAGGATGCGGACCAGGGTCGGGTCCATGTTGAGGTAGCTCGCCGCGCCTCCGCAGACACCTCCCAGCACCCGGTCGGTACGGCTGCGCTCGAGGCGGCGGGGCGGGTAGTGCGTGCTCATCTGGGTCTCTCCTTGTTGTGGTGCGGGCGATGGTGAGGGATGGTTCGAGTAGGGGGCGCGGTCAGCCACGGCGGCGGGACAAGGTGAGGCCGACGACCCCGGCCACCACGAGCAGCAGCGGCGCGGCGATCTTGACCAGGCTCCAGTCCACGGACCCGCCGACCGAGAGCCACAGCGCCACCAGGGCGACGCCGGTGACCAGGAGTCCGCTGACGAGGGCGAGGACGTCGAAGCGGTGCGGGGTGCGGGCCTCCGAGCGGGGTTCGACGCTCATCTCAGCGCACCTCCAGCCGGCCGTGGTCTACCCGCAGGGTGACCGTCAGCACCGGGCTTCCGGAGGTGACCCCGGTGGGTTCGATCGTGCCCTTGAGGTCCTGGCCGCTGGTGTCACCCGACGGTGTCGTAGCCAGGCCCTCCCCGACCGACCAGACGATCCGGACGTTGCTGGCCGTCGGTCGGATCAGCGCGAGCTGGCCATAGCCCACGGTCGCTGCGTACGTCTGGTCACGGGTCACCGGCAGGTTGGTGAGGTTGACCCGGAGGTCGCCCCCGTACAGGTCGTCGGTCCGGGGCATCTCGGACTGGGTCGTGTACACCGGGGCGGCCCGCCCCCAGTCCTCCAGGTGGGCGGCGGCGGCAGCACTGGAGCCGAGCGTGGCCAGCGCCACCAGCACGGTGATCGGCAGGATCCCGCGCGCCCGGCCGAGCCAGCCGGAGGCTAGCAGCGTCAGCCCGCCAACGAGCAGGGCCGCTGCGAGGTAGGTGCTGACGCCGATCGCCACCCCGGCCGCGTCGGCGACCGCGAGGCCGGCCAGCGTCAGTCCGAGGACCGCCACGCTCACGAGCCGGAGACGACGGGCCGAGGTCCGTCGGTGGGGGGCGATCGTTGTCGGCGCCGGCGGATCGACGTAGAGCCCGACGGGGTCGGCCACGGTGAGAAACGCCTGCTGCGGGTCCTCGACGGGCGTCGGGTCGGCGAAGGCCCACGGCGTCGGGTCGGCAGGGGCCCACGGCTTCGGGTCGGCAGGGGGCCACGACGTCGGTCCGGGGGTCTGCGGGCCGGCGACCGGCCACACCGGCGGCGGAGCGGCAGTGGGCTGCTGGATCCGCTGCACCTCCGCCATCCGGCGTTGCCAGGCGGCGGCCGCCTCGGTGAACGGGGTCGGGGGACCGGAGAACGTGGCGAACGGCGCACCGGGCTGCGCGGCGACGGCGGGGGCCGAGGTGGCAGCCGGGCTCGATCCTTCGGAGGACGGTGGTCGGTTCTTGTAGTAGCCGAAGTACCAGATCGCGGCCAGGACCAGGGCGGACCCGATCCCGAAGGGCAGCACCGGGCTCAGCAGGCTCGCGACGACGAGACAGGCTGCCACCAGAGCGACCACGAGCAGCGGGCGGGGCCAGCGGCGGGCCGCGGGCAGGTGCTCGTCGATCAGCGCTCGACCGCGTTCGTCGGGGACGAAGAGCCAGGCGGCGGCGTAGGCCACCAGGCCGATGCCGCCTGACAGGGCGAGCAACACTGCCCCGACCCGCACGATCACGGGATCGACGTCGGCGTGGCGGGCCAGACCACTGCAGACACCGGCCACCTTGGCGTCGGTCGTGTTCCGACGCATCGTCCAGATCGAGCTCATCGCCCTATCCTGGTCATATCGGCGCCGAACGTCATCGGGGAGCACCCCCACTGCTCCCCGTCCCCGAAGGCACCCTGCTCTCGGGGTCGGGCCGGCGGCCAGCGGTGCGGGACTCCGGGTCGTCTCCGGGTCACCACCCTGGTGGCCCCCGGGTTGCCGTGTGAGGGTGGAGCCATCATGACCATCGAGTCGACCCGGGTGTGGCCGTCGGCAGAGCCGGCCGCCCCGTCTCTGTCACCTGCCCCCGAACCGCCTGCTCCCGAACCGCCTGCTCCCGAACCGCCTGCTCCCGACCCCGCGCCGGCCGGTCCGCGCAAGGCCACCCGGGTCGCCGAGGGGGCGATGCTCGGCGGCGTCTGCACCGGACTGGCCCGCCACCTCGGCTGGCCGGTCATGGTCATCCGGATCGGCTTCGTCGCGCTGCTCATCACCCAGTTGCTCGGGGTGATCGCCTACGGCGCACTCTGGCTGCTGATGCCGCCGGCGATCGAGCCGACCAAGGCCCCCGGGATCGAGGCCGCCAGTCGAGGCAACAAACGAGACGCTGCCCGCGGCGCGGGGCGGTCAGCACTCAAGAGCCGACGGCGGATGGACGTGGGGGCGCTGGTCGCCCTGATGGCGCTCGGTGCGGGGCTGCTCTGGCTGGTGCAGCTCACCGGATGGGGGATCAGCCAGTCGCTCTTCTGGCCGATCGCCTTCGCCTGCGCCGGGGCCGCGCTGGTCTGGAGACAGGCAGACACCGCCCAGCAGCGGGAGTGGCGTGCGGAGGCCGGCGGTCGCCTCTGGCTGGCCCCCTTCGTGGCGCGCGGCGGTTGGCCGGCCGTGGTCCGGGTCGTGTTGGGCCTCGGGCTGATCGGCGGCGCCTTCGCCGTGGTCATCGCGCAGTACCAGCAGCTCGCTCAGCTGCCCGCGGTGCTCGCCCTCACCGGCCTCGCCCTGGCCGGGGTGGCCATCGTGGTCGCCCCCTGGCTCTACCGTTCGCGCACCACCCTCAACCAGGTCCGGGCCGAGAAGGTCCGCGCGGACGCCCGAGCCGACATGGCCGCGCACCTGCACGACTCGGTGCTGCAGACCCTGGCCCTGATCCAGCGCCAGGCCGACGACCCGAAGGCGGTGCAGCAGCTCGCCCGGCGTCAGGAGCGTGAGCTGCGGGGCTGGCTCTACGGCGACGAGCTGGCCGACACCACCGTCAAGGCGGCCCTCACCCAGGGTGCGTCCGATATCGAAGACGAGCGCGGTGTACCGGTCGAGCTCGTGGTCGTCGGCGACGCCGACCTGAACGAGTCGCTCGGTGCCCTGGTGCGAGCGGCGCGCGAGGCGATGATGAACGCGGCCAAGCACGCTGACGTCGACAAGATCGACGTCTACGCCGAGATCGACGAGGACCACGTCGAGGTGTTCGTCCGGGACCGCGGCCGCGGCTTCGACCTGGGCGACATCGACGACGACCGGATGGGGGTCCGGGGCAGCATTGTGGACCGGATGGCCCGGCACGGTGGCCGGGCGGTCATCCGCACCGCCCCCGGCGAAGGAACCGAAGTGAAACTGGAGATGCAGAGATGACTGATCACCCCACCTTTCCCGACCGCCGGCCCACGCACGCGGTCGCACCGTCGGGCCAGTCGGTCGGCCTGGGACGCCAGGGACCGACCACCGGCGTCGAGCAGGACAAGGTGAACCGCCGCTTCGGCGTGGTCGTGGTCGATGACCACGCCATGTTCCGGAGCGGGGTGCGGGCCGAGATCGGTGACCGGTGCCGGGTGCTGGGAGAGGGAGCCGACGTCGACAGCGCCGTCGCCACCATCGTGGCGACCACGCCCGACGTGGTGCTACTCGACGTGCACCTGCCCGGCGGGGGTGGGGTCGAGGTGATCCGTCAGGTGCACGCCAAGAGCCCGAGCCAAAAGTTCTTGGCCCTGTCGGTGTCCGACGCGGCCGAGGACGTGATCGGCGTCATCCGGGCCGGGGCTCGGGGATACGTGACGAAGTCGATCAGCGGACCCGAGCTGCTGGATGCGATCCGCCGGGTGGCCGACGGCGACGCAGTGTTCTCCCCGCGGCTCGCCGGTTTCGTGCTGGACGCCTTCTCGGGGGCGATCGACATCTCGATGGTGGACGAGGACCTCGACCGGCTGTCGGCGCGTGAGCGGGAGGTGCTGCGGCTGATCGCCCGCGGGTACGCCTACAAGGAGGTGGCCAAGGAGTTGTTCATCTCGATCAAGACCGTGGAGACCCACGTCAGCAGCGTGCTGCGAAAGCTTCAGCTCTCCAACCGGCACCAGCTCACCCGCTGGGCCACCGACCGTCGGCTGGTCTGACCACGTCAGCGGCGTACCCGAGAACGACGTTGCCCCGGTCAGCAGCAGCTGGCCGGGGCGACGTGGGTAGTGCGTGATCAGGCGCGCGTGCCCCGCTTCGTCACGAAGCCGTAGATGAGCAGCACGATCAGGGCGCCGATGACTGCGGTGATGAGGCCCTGGAAGCTGAAGATCTTGCTGTACTTGACGTGGAAGAGCAGACCGCCGAGAAAACCCCCGAGGAGCGCACCGACGATGCCCAACAGGATCGTCGCGACCCAGCCGCCACCTTGTTTACCGGGCAAGATCGCCTTGGCGATGAGGCCACCCAGGAGTCCGATGACGATGTAACCGATGATTGTTCCCATCGGCGCAACGTATCTGCGCCTCCCACCCCCGCCGGGCGACGCGCACTAGCGTGAGACCCATGCTGATCGTCGAGCACGTGCTGGTACTGCTCCACCTGGTCGGCTTCGCGTCGCTCCTCGGCGGTGTGATCGTCCAGGCTCGGGTTGTGACCCCCGAGGTCAACGCCGCGATGCTGCACGGATCGCTCACCCTGCTGGTGACCGGCGTCGGGCTGGTGGTGCTCAAGGTGCTGGGTGGCGCCCCCGTCGCGTGGCCCCAGATCGTGGTCAAGCTCGTGGTGACGGTGCTGGTCACCGTGCTGGTGCTCGCCAATCGCCGGTTCTCCGAGATCCCGCGCGGTCTTTGGGCGCTGCTCGGGGTCGGTGCCCTCGCCAACGCGGCGATCGCCGTGCTCTGGGTGTGACGCGCAACCGGCCGCCCCCCGCACCGGTAGGCTCGAGCGCACATGAGACTCTCGGCCCGCGTCGACTACGCCCTGCGAGCGGTCGCCGAGCTGGCCGCCGCCGGCTCTCCGCGCACGGTCGATCAGCTCGCCGCCGTCCAGCAGATCCCGGCGAAGTACCTCGAGAGCATCCTCGGCGAGTTGCGCCGAGGAGGAGTGCTGCGCAGTCAGCGCGGCCCCGACGGCGGTTATCGACTGGCCCGACCGGCGGCCGAGATCAGCATCGCCGCCGTGATCCGCGTGCTGGACGGTGAGCTGGCCAACGTCCGGGGCGCTCGACCCGAGCACCTGGCCTATGTCGGGGCGGCGGTGCCACTGCAAGAGGTGTGGATCGCTCTCCGGGCCAACGAACGGGCGATTCTCGAAGCGGTGAGCCTGGAGCACGTGGCCACCGGCCGGATGCCCGACATCGTGACTACTGCCGTCTCTCAGCCCTCAGCCTGGGCCTAGCGTTCGCGCTCAGAAGGGTGTCATCGCCAAGCTGGCGAAATCGCCCTCGCTCCGAGGAACGTGAGACAGCAGTCCACAGAGTGGATGGCTGGTTCTGGCGCGACGTTACGGCTGGGTAGGGTCCTCCAGTATTCCTAGACAGTCGCTAGGGATACTGATCCCCCGAGGAACGGTTCGACATGCGCAAGCTCGTGATCTTTGCGGCCATCGGCCTGCTGGCCCAGCTCGTCGACGGCAGTCTGGGCATGGGGTACGGCGTCACGTCGTCCACCATGCTGCTGATCGCCGGTCTCACCCCCGCCGCCGCCTCGGCCTCGGTGCACGTTTCCGAACTCGGCACGAACCTCGCCTCGGGCTTCTCGCACTGGCGGCTCAAGAACGTGGACTGGCGCGTGGTGGGCCGGATCGCCGGCCCGGGCGCGGTCGGCGCCTTCCTCGGCGCGACGGTGCTGTCCTCCCTGTCGACCGAAGCCGCTGCCCCGGTGATGTCGGGAATTCTCGCCCTGCTCGGTGTCTACATCCTGGCCCGCTTCATCATCGGGATCCGGCCGCGGCTCACGGGCCAGATCGGCCTGAAGTTTCTGGCTCCGCTGGGGTTGTTCGCCGGGTTCGTGGACGCCACCGGCGGCGGCGGCTGGGGTCCGGTCGGGACGCCGGCGCTGCTGGCCGACGGCCGGCTCGAGCCGCGCAAGGTGATCGGCTCCATCGACACCAGCGAGTTCGCGGTCAGCGCGGCGGCCAGCCTCGGCTTCCTGTTCGGACTCGGGGCCGGCGGCGTCAACTGGGGCCTTGCCCTCGCGCTGCTCATCGGTGGCCTGGTCGCGGCCCCGCTCGCCGCGTACCTGGTCCGGATCGCTCCCGCCCACCTGCTGGGGGTCTTGGTCGGCGGCATCATCCTGCTGACCAACTCCCGCACCCTGCTGAAGTCCGCAGGGGCCCCGGACCTGGTGAAGTTCGCCGTCTACGGTGCGATCGGGGTGGCGGTCGTCGTCGGTCTGTCGATCGCCACCCGGCGGCACCGCAACCTCACCCAGACCGCGCAGAGCGTCGAGCCGGAGCGCGTGTCGGTCTGAATCCAGGTTCCCTCGCGGGCAACGATCCGATCGGCCAGACCCAACGCGGTACGGCGGCGGCGTACCGACGGTAGTCCTCGCCGAACACCCGTTCGAGGTGGCGTTCCTCGTTCGGTATCCAGTGGACGAGGACGGCAGTGCCGAACCCCGCGACCGCAGCCGCCAGCCCGGAGCGAGAGGCCAGGGCGGCGCCCGCCATCAACGCGCACAGCCCGAGGTACTGGGGGTTGCGGGAGCTGCGGTAGAGGCCGGCGCCGACCAGTGCCTCGGGCTCGCTGCCGGAGACCTGCGCGACGGACCCGAGGTGGCCGATCCCGGCGACGGCGATTGCGGCGCCCGTCACCCCCAGCCCGATTCCGAGGACCGCCGCTGGCCGTGGGGGAAGCGGCAGCGGCAGGCTACGTCGGCGTGCGGCCCACGCCAGTGCGCTCAAGGTGGCCGCGTAGGAGCCGTAGAGCGCGACGAGGGTCGTGCGACGGAGGGTCTCGGTGGCGGCGTACTCCCGGGACATCTTTCGTAGGGTCCACCCGCTCAGACCCGCGGCGACCAGGGCGGCGACCGCCGGCCCCGCTGATCCGCGCCCAGGTGCAGTCACAGGAGCGGACGAAGCGGGGTGAGGACCGTCTCAGAGAACTTCATCATCACCGAACGGCTGCGCCACTGGTCGGCGGTCAATTCGACGGTGTTGGAAGAGTCGATGGCGAAGATCTCCTCCATCTGCTGGGCGACCTCGGCGGAGTAGACCTCCATGTTGATCTCGTAGTTGCCCAACATCGAGAGCCGGTCGATGTTCGCCGTGCCGATGGTGGACCACTGGCCGTCGATCGTCGCGGTCTTCGCGTGCACCATCGCGTTCTGGTAGAGCAGCAGCCGGACGCCGGCGCGCAGCAGCTGGCCGTAGAACCCGCGGGAGAGCCAGTCCGCCACGATGTGGTTGGACTCCGCCGGCACGATGATCCGCACGTCGACGTCGCGCTGCGCAGCCCGGACGAGGCCACGGCGGAGATCCTCGTCGGGGATGAAGTAGGCCGAGGTCAGGTAGATGTGGTGGCTCGCGCGATCGATCGCCTCGAGGTACATCGTGCGGATGGGGTAGGACATCGTCCGCGGCACGTTGCGGTGCAACCGGATGTAGGGCTGCCAGGCCTGGCCGCCGGTGTCGGGGAGCTCGGGATGGGCCTTGCCCGTGTCGAGGTTCCAGTAGTCGATGAACGCGTTCTGCACGTCCCAGACGATGTCGCCAGTCAGCCGGGCGTGGGTGTCGCGCCAGTCGGTCGCGTACAGCGAGCCGATGTTGTAACCGCCGATGAAGGCAGCGTCGTCGTCGACCACCAGCAGCTTGCGGTGGTCGCGACCGCTGGACCGCGGGAAGCGGAACGTGCGGGCGATCAGGGGGTGCGGCTTGACCGAGAGACCGCTGGAAAAGCGGAAGAACCTGCGGGGCACCACCAGGTTCGCGAACTCGTCGTAGACCACATAGACCTTGACCCCTCTCTCGGCCGCCTCGGTGAGTGCCTGCTTGAACGCCTCGCCTACCGGGTCGGACTTCCAGATGTAGGTCTCGAAGAAGATCGTCTGCCGCGCCTGACGGATCGCCCCGAGCATGTCGGCGTACAGGTGCTCACCGTAGGTGTAGACCGTCACCTCCGAGCCACCCGCGGTCACCGACCTGGGCGGCACCCGGGGGAACACGGCAGGGGAGCGCAGCCGCTTGCGGCGGTAGTCGATGACGAACAGCGTGGCGATGGTGGCGCCCTGGACGGCGAGCACCGTCTGAGCCGTGCGCCGGACGATCGTCCGTACCGGGATCCGTCGCCACCACATGGGACAAATCTAGTCCGCCCCGCCGACGGCGGGGCCCGATGTCAGCGGGTCGAACTAGGGTGGACCCGATGGACACGGACCTGTCGTGACGAGCTTCTTCACCCCCGATCCGCCGTTCGGCACCCCGGCGGGCGACGGTGGTGCCGACGTACCTCCGCCCGGGCGGTCGGCGGCTGCGATGGCCGACGAGGTGGCGGCTCGTCGGGCCGAGCGCAAGTCGGCGCACCAGCACCGGGTGGCGGCGCTGCTCGACGGTCTCAATCCTCCGCAGCGGCAGGCGGTGCAGCACGAAGGCGGACCCGTGCTCGTGGTTGCCGGCGCCGGCTCGGGAAAGACCCGGGTGCTGACGCGACGGATCGCCTATCTGGTGGCGGAGCGCAACGTCCATCCGGGCTCGGTCCTGGCCATCACCTTCACCAACAAGGCGGCCGCCGAGATGCGGGAGCGGGTGACCGCGCAGGTAGGCAACCGCGCCAAGCTGATGTGGGTCTCGACCTTCCACTCGGCCTGTGTGCGGATCCTGCGGGCCGAGATCTCCCGGTTCGGAATCGCCCGGACCTTCTCGATCTACGACGACACCGACGCCAAGCGGCTGATGGCCCTGGTCTGCCGCGACCTCGAGCTGGACCCCAAGAAGTTCCCGCCGCGGGCGATTCTCAATTGGGTCAGCAACCAGAAGAACGAGCTGATCGACGCCGAGTCGGCCGGCCAGGCGCTGGCTGCGGCCGATCCGGTGACCGTCTCGGCGAATACCCCCCTCGATGGGCAAGGGCGCAACGCCACCGAGCTGATCTACGCCGAGGCCTACCGGACCTACCAGACGCGGCTGGCTGCGGCCAACGCCCTCGACTTCGACGACCTGATCATGACCACGGTCAACCTGCTGCAGGGGTTCCCGGACCTGCGCGAGTCGTACCGGCGGCGGTTTCGTCACGTGCTGGTCGACGAGTACCAGGACACCAACCACGCTCAGTACATGTTGATCAAGGAACTGTGCGGCGAGCACCCCACCGGTGCCGACGACGGTCTGCAGATCAGCGCTCCTGAGCTCATGGTGGTCGGCGATTCCGACCAGTCGATCTACGCGTTCCGCGGCGCCACGATCCGCAACATCCTCGACTTCGAGAAGGACTTTCCGGGCGCGTCGACGATCTTGCTCGAGCAGAACTACCGTTCGACCCAGACGATCCTCGACGCCGCCAACGCGGTGATCAGTCGGAACGCGGGGCGGGCCGCCAAGAACTTGTGGTCCGACGTCGGTAGCGGTGAGATGATCACCGGCTACGTCTCCGACAGCGAGCACGACGAGGCGACTTTCGTCGCGAGCGAGATCGACCAGCTCGCCGACGCGGGAAAGACCTACAGCTCGACAGCGGTGTTCTACCGGACCAACGCCCAGTCCCGGGTGTTCGAGGAGGTGTTCATCCGGGTCGGGTTGCCCTACAAGGTGGTCGGCGGGGTGCGCTTCTACGAGCGGCGCGAGATTCGAGACGCCGTCGCCTACCTCCGGGCGATCGCCAACCGGACCGACGACGTCTCGCTCCGCCGGATCCTGAACGTGCCCAAGCGGGGGATCGGCGACCGGGCCGAGGCGGCAGTCGAATCGCTGGCTGCGCGTGAGCGGATCAGCTTCGGCGAGGCGTTGGGCCGGGTCGATGAGGTGCCGGGTCTGGCCACCCGCTCAGCCAAGCAGATCAGGGTCTTCGTAGCGTTCATGGAACACGCCGAGCGGCTCGTCGCGGACGGGGCGCCGGCAGACCAGGTCCTGACCACGGTGCTGCAGGAGTCTGGCTACCTCACCGAGCTGCAGGAGAGCTCCGACCCGCAAGACGAGACCCGGCTGGAGAACCTCGTCGAGCTGGTCGCTGTGGCCCGGGAGTTCGTGGCCGGCGGCGGCGCCCAGCTGGTCGACGAGGCGCTCGACGAGACCGGTGAACCGCTCGAGGGGGCACCCGAGCCCGACGTGAGCCTGAGTGCGTTTCTCGAGCGGGTGTCCCTGGTCGCCGACGCCGATCAGATCCCGTCGGCACCCGACCCCGACGCCGACCCCAAGCAGGCACGGGGGGTGGTCACCTTGATGACCCTGCACACCGCCAAGGGTCTGGAGTTCGACACCGTCTTCCTCACCGGGCTGGAGGACGGCGTGTTTCCGCACCAGCGGGCGCTCAACGACCGCTCGGAGCTGGAGGAGGAGCGTCGATTGGCTTACGTCGGCCTCACGCGGGCCCGCCAGCGCCTCTACCTGAGTCGGGCCGTGGTCCGGGCCGCCTGGGGAGCGCCGCAGCACAACCCACCCAGCCGGTTCCTCGGCGAGATCCCCGACCGGCTGATCGACTGGCGTCGGCTGGAGTCGGCCCAGACGTCGTGGCGCTCGACGTCGGCAAGCAGCGGGTACGGCGCGCGCGACGGCACGAACCAGACCTGGCGCAACACCGTGGGCTACGGCGCGGACGGTCTCAGTCGGGGCCTCAACCTCCCCCGACGGAGTGAGCGTGACGTGGTGCCGCTGGAGGCCGGGGACAAGGTGCTGCACGGCACCTTCGGGCTGGGCACGGTGGTGGCGACCTCAGGGACCCCTGAGCTGCCCAAGGCCGATGTCGACTTCGGCTCGGTGGGGATCAAGCGGCTCTCGCTGAAGCACGCGCCGTTGGAAAAGGTCTGACCTCAGCGTCCGCGCGGCCTGCAGGACCAAGCCACGCTCAGACGCGGAGGCCCTTGCCGCGCATCCAGGGTGCGGGGTCGATGGCACGGTAGACGTCGCCGGGCTCGACGCCCTGCGGGTAGAGCTCGACGTGCACGTGCGGCCCGAACGAGCGACCCGTCATACCGATGTGGCCGATGACCGTACCGGCGCTGACCTGTTGGCCGACGCTTGTGGTGACCACGGACTGGTGGGCGTACAACGTCTGGGTGCCGTCGGCGTGCCGGATCGTCACGTAGTTGCCGGCCCAGCCGCCGGCGCCACCACCGGGGCCTGCATGGGTCACCACACCCGCGGCGATCGCGTGGATCGGGGTGCCGATCGGCGCGGAGAAATCGATTCCGGTGTGATAGCGCGACCAGGATCCGACTGCACCGAAGCGGGCGGCGATGGAGAACCCGCTGGTGATCGGCAGCGACCCTACGCTGGAACCACTGGAGACCGCGGCGCGCGAGCCGCCGGAACTGCGCGGAGTGGTCCGGCCCACGGAACTGGTCGAACCGCCGGCGGTGGCAGACGCGCCGGAGTGGACGTTCTGCCGAACTTTCTGTGTGGCGCGTCGGGTCGCGGTCTCGATGGCCTGCTTGCGCTGGTCGACAAGCTGCTCGGCTTTGGTCCGGGTGTGCGACGCATCGGCCTTCAGGGCCGTGGCGCGGTTCGCTGCGGCCTTCTGCTGGGCGGCGGACACCGTGCGCACGTCCGCCTCGCCGAGGGCAGCCGCCTGCTGGGCGGAGGCACTGGTGAGCGCGGGTCGGTCAGCGTTGCGGCTGGTCACGCCGGACTTGCGCTGGAACGCCGCGGGCTGCCTCACGCCGGGGGCCACGGTGTGCTCGACCTGGGAGGTCGCGCTCGGGCCAACCGCTGAACCAGCCCGGGCCACCGTGGCCGGCATCTGGTCGGAGGTGCTCGTCGCGTTCCCGGTGAGCATCACCGAGCCGGCGATTCCCAGACCCAGGACGGAGACCGCGAGCGCAGCCACGCCGTTCTGAATCCAGCTGCGTCGGTTCTGCTCCATGTCGACGATCAGCGCCCGACGGGCCTGGGCATGGGGAGCGGGGCGACGAATCACGCGGATGGATCTCCTCGATCGACGGACAGGAACGACGTCAGGACGCGCCAAAGGGAGGGAGGGTGACGATCTGGCCGTCGTAACCCCCCGGAGAGACGTGCCCGGCGCTGACCACCGTTGGTAGCGCTCGACCCGATACCGACCATAACGGATACATAACGCGGTGTAAAAAGGTCACCGACCAGTGGGGGTACTGGTCTGACCCGGTGCACCGCTCGATCAGGCCTGACCTAGCCGGTTCGCACCCCGCGGGCCGCCAACCAGGGCAGCGGGTTGATCGCGCGGTAGACGTCGCCGGGGGTGACCCCGGGCGGGTAGACCTCGAAGTGGAGGTGAGCGCCGAACGCTCGACCGGTCGACCCGACGTAACCGATGACTTGGCCCGCGCCGACCTGCTCGCCGACCCGGGCGTTCATCGAGGACATGTGCGAGTACATCGTCGTGGTGCCGTCGGCGTGCCGGATCGCGACGTGATTTCCCGACCAGTCGCCCGTGTTACCGGCGACGACGATCTCACCGTCGGCGGCGGCGTGGATGGGGGTGCCGAAGGCAGCGCGGTAGTCCACCCCGGTGTGGTAGGTCGACCACATACCGACGGCGCCGAATCGGGCACCGATGATGCCGTTGGTGATCGGCGAGGCAGCGGCACCGCTTGAGGAAGCCACGGTCGGACCGGTCACGGTGCTGGGCGACATCCCGGGCGGGGTCCGGACAGCGCTGCCTGCGGCGGCGGTCACGGGCGCGTTGTCGGTCGTGGCACCACTGCTTTCGTCCGGGAGACCGGCCTTGGCCCGCTCCTGCACGCGGATGGCGGCGAGTTTGGCCCGCTGCGCGGCCGCGATCTTGGCGGTCAGCGCCGCCCGGGCGGCGCGCGAAGACGCCTTGGACTGCGAGGAGAGAGCGACGACCCGGTTCGTCTCCCGCTGCACCTGATCGGCGGCGAGGCGCTCGGCGGTGTCGGCGATGAGAGTGTCAGACCGCTCCGCCTGGCGGTTGGCGGCCAGCGCTGCCGCTCGTGCTCGGTCCCGGCTGCTGCGGGGCGGGGCGTTCTTGGAGAAGGCCGGCGGCGGGGCCAGCTCGGTCGGCTCCGTCAGTGCACTGGTGGACCGGTAGCCCTCGAGGTAACCGTCGGCTGCAGCGGCCGGGGTCGGTCCGGGAGCCATGCCCAGGGGGGCCACCGTCACGGCGATCAGACCGATCACGGCGACCGCCACCGTGACGGCGGCGGTGGTGGCCCAGCGGATCAGCTCGTCGCGACCGCCGTGCGGCGGAGCGCAGCGCACCCGGCCCTCCCCACGGTCCGTTCCTGCTCGGCCCACGACCTCGGTTCACCTCTCCCGCTGCCGCAGGTGCGGCCGCTATGGCGTGCTGGCAGATCTTCGGGCGGACCGGTTGGTCCGCGCGCGACATCGCCACGAGATGAGGGACTCGTCGTCGATCAGGGGGTGGGGAGACTCACCCGCGAAGTCACGAAGCTCGAAGTCCCCCAAAGTCCGACGGTGCCGGAGTTCACCCTAGTCGCTGAGTGGGCGCCGGGGAGGAACAGTGAGGTTCGATTTCGCTGAGAAGTTCGGCGATCTGGGCCGCGATTCCGCGGTGGTTGGTCAGAGAGAGGTGCCCGACGCCGGGGACGGTCACGTTGGTCACGTCGAGGTCGGGGTGGATCAACCGGGCGTTCCGGCTCGGGACGACGAGCTGGTCGAGGTCGCTGTGGAAGCAGACGAAGCGCGTGCTGCAGTCAGGTGCGGGCTCGGCGAGGGTGCGCATCAGCGTCGAGTCGGGCCGGAGCTGACGGACCAGCGGGAACGCGCTGCCGATCCGGGCGAGCTCGGTGCCCTGGTGCGGCGTCCCCAGGGTGACCAGCGTGTGCACCCGCTCGTCCCCGCCGAGCCGCTGGACGTAGTAGCGGGCCAACAGCCCACCCAGGCTGTGCCCGATGACGTGCAGCCGCTCGTACCCGGTCTGCTCGGTCAGCTCCTCGATCACGGTGCCGAGCCGGGCCGCGGTCCTGACCACGTCGCTGGTCAGCAGTCCGTAGTCGAACGAGGAGATCTGGGCGAAGCCCCGGCGATCGAGCGCGCGTCGCAGCGGGTTGAAAATCGTGTGGTTGTCCACGATGCCGTGCACCAGCAGGATCGGGGTCCCGGCCGCCGTCAGGTCGCGGTGCGCCAGGCCCCGCTGCTCGACGCTCAGCCCGGCCAGCCCGTGCCGGGGCCGCGGACCGCGGTCGGCGAGCAGGCCCAGGGGGTAGGTCGCGAGGTGAGTGGCGACCCAGCCAGCCTCTTTCACCAGTCCGGTGGTCGCCCGGGCCGTGGCCCGCGGCAGTGCGCGGGCAAACTCGTCCCAGGTCGGCACCGAACCAGGTTACCCGCGAGTAGGCTCCCAGGCGTGGAAGCGACGACGCCCGCCTCGGAGCGGACCCGCGGGCCGCTGCGGGTGGTGATCGCCAAGCCCGGACTCGACGGCCACGACCGCGGGGCGAAGGTGGTCGCCCGCGCGCTCCGCGACGCCGGCATGGAGGTCATCTACACCGGGCTGCACCAGAGCCCGGAGCAGATCGTGGCCACGGCGCTGGCCGAGGACGCCGATGCCGTCGGGCTCTCGGTGCTGTCGGGGGCGCACCTCACCTTGTTCAAGCGAGTGACCGAGCTGCTCGCCGCCGAGGACGCCGCCGACATCGTGGTCTTCGGCGGCGGAATCATCCCGGAGGCGGACCGGGCCCAGCTCGCCGAGCTGGGCGTCCAACAGGTCTTCGGTCCAGGAGCGACCATGGCCTCGATCGTCGCCTGGGTGGAGGCGAACGTCCGGCGTCCGGGCTGAACCACTAGGGTCAGGTGCCGAGCACGAGCCGGTCCGCGACGGGCTGGTCGAGACGGAGGTTTGGACCGTGGATCTGTACGAATATCAGGCGCGCGACGTCTTCGAGAAGCATGGTGTCCCCGTGCTCCGAGGCCTGACGGCGACGACGCCCAGCGACGCTCGAGCGGCTGCCGAGCAGCTCGGCACCCCGGTGGTGGTGGTCAAGGCGCAGGTCAAGACGGGTGGTCGCGGCAAGGCGGGCGGCGTCAAGATCGCCAAGACCCCCGAGGAAGCCGAGCAGCGGGCCACCGACATTCTGGGCATGGACATCAAGGGGCACACGGTGCAGACCGTGATGCTGGCCGAGGGTGCCGACATCGCCGAGGAGTACTACTTCTCCTTGCTGCTGGACCGCGCCAACCGCTCGTATCTCGCCATGTGCTCCAAGGAGGGTGGCGTGGAGATCGAGCAGCTGGCCGTGGAGCGGCCCGAGGCATTGGCCCGGGTCCCGGTCGACCCGCTGACCGGGATCGACCAGGCCAAAGCCGACGAGATCGTGGCGACCGCCGGCTTCGACGAGGCCGACCGGGCCGAGATCGCGGCGGCGCTGATCCAGCTCGGGAAGGTCTATGAGGCCGAGGACGCCACGCTGGTCGAGGTCAACCCGCTGGTGAAGACTCGGTCCAGCAACGGGCAGCGGGGCAAGATCATTGCCCTCGACGGCAAGGTGACCCTCGACGAGAACGCCGGCTTCCGGCACCCCGACCACGAGGCGCTGGTCGACGACTCTGCCACCGACCCGCTGGAGAACGCGGCCAAGGCCAAGGGGCTCAATTACGTCAAGCTCGACGGCTCGGTCGGCATCATCGGCAACGGCGCGGGTCTGGTGATGAGCACCCTCGACGTGGTCGCGTACGCCGGCGCGGAACTGCCCGGTTCGCCCCGGCCCGCCAACTTCCTCGACATCGGGGGCGGCGCGAGCGCCGAGGTGATGGCCAACGGCCTGGAGATCATCCTCGGCGACGCCCAGGTGAAGAGCGTGTTCGTCAACGTCTTCGGCGGGATCACCGCGTGCGACGCGGTGGCGAACGGCATCGTGCAGGCTTTCCAGCTGCTGGAGAGCCGGGACGAGGCGGTCACCAAACCGCTCGTGGTCCGGCTCGACGGCAACAACGCCGAGGAGGGCCGGCGAATTCTCACCGACGCCGCCCTGCCCGGGCTGGAGCAGGTCGACACGATGGACGGCGCGGCCCGACGGGCCGCCGAGCTGGCTGCGGCCGGGAACTGAGAGGAACGATCATGGCGATCTTTCTGAACGCGGACTCCAAGGTCATCGTGCAGGGCATGACCGGCTCCGAGGGCCGCAAGCACACGAGCCGGATGCTGGCCAGCGGTACGGCCGTGGTCGGCGGGGTCACCCCCGGCAAGGGGGGCCAGAGCGTCGAGTTCGGTGACGTGTCGGTCCCGGTGTTCAACTCCGTGGGCGACGCGATGGCCGAGACCGGGGCCAACGTCACGGTGGTCTTCGTCCCGGCGAAGTTCACCCGGGCCGCGGTGGTGGAGGCGATCGAGGCCGAGATCCCGCTGGCCGTGATCATCACCGAAGGCGTACCGGTCAAGGACAGTGCGGAGGTCTTCGCCCTGTCGCAGGGTTCGGCCACCCGCCTGATCGGCCCGAACTGCCCGGGTCTGATCACCCCCGGGGTGGCCAACGCGGGGATCATCCCGGCCGACATCACCAAGCCCGGCCGGATCGGTTTGGTGTCGAAGTCGGGCACCCTGACCTACCAGATGATGTACGAGCTGCGAGACATCGGCTTCTCCACCGCCCTGGGCATCGGGGGAGACCCGATCATCGGGACGACCCACATCGACGCCCTGCAGGCGTTCGAGGATGATCCCGACACCGACGCGGTGGTGATAATCGGGGAAATCGGTGGCGACGCCGAGGAGCGAGCCGCGGAGTACATCAAGGCGAACGTGACCAAGCCGGTCGTCGGCTACGTCGCGGGCTTTACTGCTCCCGAGGGGAAGACCATGGGCCACGCCGGGGCGATCGTGTCGGGCTCGGCCGGTACGGCGGTCGCCAAGCAGGAGGCGCTGGAGGCGGCTGGGGTCAAGGTGGGCAAGACGCCCAGCGAGACCGCCCTCCTGATGCGCCAGATCATGACGGAACTGATCACCGCCTGACCTGCACCTCGCGTACGACAGTTCACGACCCGGCCGCCTAGCGGCCGGGTCGTGGTACGTCGGGCCTGGCTGCTCGTCGACCAGCCACTTCTTGTCCGACACGCCGTCCACAGCCGGCAAAACCTGACTGGTCGGCTATTGGGTCTGAGTCGCGCGCTGGCCGGCGCGCACGGCGATGGTGGTCCACTCGGCCGTGCTCACGTCGAGCTTGGTCTCGGTGGGGAGGAAGAGGTAGACCACCTTGGTGCCAGCGGTGACCACGGCAACCCGGTACTGCAGGGTGGCGTCGGTTGTCTTCTGTTGGACGCGGGCCACGGTGGCGGAAACCACGGCACGCTGGGCGCCGACGCCGGTGACCGTGTCGAACTCGCTCGTGGTCGCCGTCAGCTGTCGCCGCTTGCACTGCCGCAGGTTGGTGACGACCTTGGCGGCCAGGTCGGA
Organism: Propionibacteriaceae bacterium; assembly: GCA_050996715.1. Taxonomy (GTDB): domain Bacteria; phylum Actinomycetota; class Actinomycetes; order Propionibacteriales; family Propionibacteriaceae; genus Microlunatus. The sequence goes on along the minus strand of JBPCRP010000021.1, from coordinate 6,623 downwards.
GGCGGCCTTCGTGGAGTCGAGGGTGAGCACGATGTCGTCGAGGCCGAAGGCCGACTGGGTCGGCGTCGCGGACCAGAGGTAGGTGCGGGCCACCCGGGACCGAGCCGGGGTGGCCGTGAGGTCGACACCCTCGCAGTCCGTCTTCGACGTGACCGCCGGTGTCGAGGTCGGGAGTGCGCTCCACGTGCCGTTCTGGTCGCCGGCCGGAGGGAGATCGGCGACGGCCAGGAAGCCCGGCTCGTCACCGCCGAGGGGCGGTGGTCCCGGGCTAGCTCGCAGCACGCCGCTGCAGAGTCCTACCGCAGCGGTGCACTGGGTGTCGGTGACCCGGCCCAGCGCCCGCAGCACGCCCGTCACGCCCACTGCCTTCCCGTTCTGCGCGGCGTCGAGGATGTTGATCACGCGTCCGGTGCGGTTGACCAGCACGGTGCGGTACTGCGGCGTGGCGTCGGCGATGGTGAACGTCAGGGCCACCACCTGGTCCCCGACACCGGAGACGGTGGCGCCGGAGCTGATCCAGGCCTTGGGCAGCGTGCAGTCCCCGAACGCCTTGACGATCAAGGTAAACGCCTGGATCGCCTCCTCCGTAGACGGGTAGGACTGCACCTGGTGCAGCACCGCCGGCGGACCGGCCCCGGTGGCCGTCAGGGTCCGGACCTGGAGTTGCTGGGGCGTGGGCTGGCCTGCCGGCGGGGAGGACGCCACGCACGCCGCCGACGGCGAGCTGTCGTCGCGGCCCCGCTGGTCCGAGGCGATTCTCCAACTGCGCTGGGCGTCGATCAGCTTGGCGTCCTGCACGGTGAGCATCGAGTCGGCGTCCAGGAGTGCGGTGGTGGCGCCGCCGGCGCCGGCGACCTCGGTGCCGCCGGGGTCGGCGACCTCGGTGCTGCCGACGCCGCTCGACCCCGGGGTGGCGGTGGTGTCGGGCCGGACGCCGAGAACCACGAAGGTGACCACGAGGGCCATGACCAGGGCCCCCGCGACGGCGGCGACCAGCCGGGGTGATCCCGGCAGCCGGTCGACCGTCCGACGCAGGACCGACCCCGCTCTCGACGTCGCCCCCGTCGACCCGGACGGTCGCTGCGTGGCCTCGCGGCGGACGCGCTCGCGCTCCGCGGTCAGCCGGCGTCGCTCCGTGGCGGTGCGGGCGGCGGACTTGCCGGTTGGAGCGGAGGTCGCGTCATCGGTCGGGCTGGTGCCGGGTTTCCCGCCCGCCGTACGGGCCGCGCGAGCCTCCCGCTCGGCCCGGGAGCGGCTGCCGAGCCGCGGCAGCTCGGTGGTGGCCTCGTCGGCAGGGTCGTCGTCAGGCGGTCGGTCGCCCACCATCGCCTGGTCTCTCCTTCTGCCGGTCGGTGCCGCCTACGCTGCGCAGACCCGCAAACTTTACCCGGCCGTGGCGTGTCAGGCCGAAGGCGGCGAACCGGGTGGGGGACGATGAACGGGCCATGGCCTCCCTACTTTCTCCGCGTCGAACGCGGGACGACCGTGGCCGTGGCCGTGGCCGCGACATCGAGCTCACGGCGACGATCCCCATCGACGTCGAGCGGCCGCCCAACGTGTTCGGCAGCCTCACCGGACCCCGGCACGGCTGGGTGCTCATCGCCCTCGGCGGGTCGATGGCCGGCGCCGCGCTCGGCTGGGTACTGATCAGCGGCCTGGCCGTGGTCGGTTGGCTCTCCGCCGACCCCGGCGGCTTCACGGGTGCGTTGAGTGTCGGTACCGAGCTCTGGCTGGCCACCAACGGCGTCGGCGCCTCGATCGCCGGTACGGCCGTCACCCTCACGCCGCTGGGCAGCACGCTGATCTGGATCCTGGTCCTCGGTCGTTTCGCCCGAGCGGCCGCCCGCTCCGCGCTCCGCTCGCCCGGAGTCGTGACCGGCGACCGACCCGGGGTCCGTACCTGGCAGCTGACCGGGCTCGCCGTGCTCGGCTACGTCGTCGTCCTCGTGGCCGGAACCTTCGCGGCCGGGCTGGCGACCGGGGCCGAGGCCGACCTCGGTGCCCGACTGCTGCGCACCCCGGTGGCCGGTGTGCTGATCGCGGGTCCGGTGAGCTTCGCGGCCGCCGCCCGCGCGCTCGGCTACCAGCCGACCGCGAACTGGCCGCGCTGGCTCCGCGCCCTGCCGTCGGCGGTCGGGATCGCCCTCGGGGTGCTGCTGGCCACCGGTGCGGCGGCGCTCACCGCGGCACTCCTGCTGCACCTGAACCGCGTCGAGAGCCTCTGGCGCGCCCTGGACGCCGGCCTCGTCGGCGGGATCGTGCTGCTCGTCCTGCAGCTCGCCTACCTGCCCAACGCCGTGGTCTGGGCGGCCGCGTACACCCTCGGTTCCGGGTTCGGGCTGGGCACCGGGTCGCTCGTCGCCCCCCGTGCCACCGACCTCGGGCTGCTGCCGTCGTTGCCGATGCTGGGCGCGCTGCCGGCGGAAGGTCCCGGTTCGGTCTGGCAGCTGGCCTGGCTCGCGGGCGGGATCGTGGCCGGTGCGGCCGCGGCCCTGGTCGTGGTCCGGCGCGGCCGGATCGTCCGGCCCGACCTCGGCGCCCTCGCGGGGGGCCTGGCCGGCGTCGGGACCGGACTCCTCACCGTCGGGCTCGCCTGGATGACGCGCGGCAGCTGGGGAGCGGGCCGGCTCGCCGACCTGGGGCCAGACCTGCTGGCGTTGCTGGTCATCGCTCCGGTCACTCTTGGCCTCGCGGGCACGGTAGCCGGGCTCTTCGCCGGTCTGGTCGCGATGGTCGCCGCGACCCGGGCCGCCCGCCGGGACGCCTGACGCCCGGCACCCCAGGACAGATGCCCTAGGGTTGCCCCTCGTGGGTTGCGGTCTGGTCGTCCTGGTGTCGGGTACCGGCACCTTGTTGCAGTCCCTGATCGACGCCGTGCACACCGGGGACCTCGACGCGACCATCCTCGCGGTCGGTGCGGACCGTAGCGGCACCGGCGGTGTCGACCGGGCCAACCGGGCGGGCCTGCCCACCTTCGAGCATCCATTCGCCCGGGGCGTCGACCGCTCGACCTGGGACCGTGAGCTCACCGAGCTGGTCGACGCCTACCGACCCGACCTGGTGATCAGCGCCGGATTCATGAAGCTGGTCGGGCCGGACTTCCTGGCCCGGTTCGGCGGCCGGATGATCAACACGCACCCGGCGCTGCTGCCCGCGTTCCCGGGCATGCACGGCGTCCGGGATGCCCTGGCCTACGGCGTCAAGGTCAGCGGTGCGACCGTGTTCCTGGTCGACGCCGGCATCGACAGCGGGATGATCCTGGCCCAGGACGCCGTCCGCGTGCTCGACGACGACACCGTCGAGACCCTGCACGAGCGGATCAAGGTCGTCGAGCGCCAGCTGCTGCTGGACGTGGTGCGCGACTGGTCCGCCCTCAGCTCCCACCGAGAGGCCCATCAGTGATGACCACGACCGACCCGACCACCGGCGAGATCACCGACGAGGGGCGTCGCCCCCTGCGTCGCGCCCTGCTCTCCGTCTACGACAAGGACGGCCTGGTCGAGCTGGCCCAGGCCCTGTCGGCCGCGGGCGTCGAGCTGGTGTCCACCGGCTCCACCGCCAAGACCATCAGCGCCGCCGGGCTGGCCGTGACCCCGGTCGAGGAGGTCACCGGGTTCCCGGAGTGCCTCGACGGTCGGGTCAAGACCCTGCACCCCCACATCCACGCCGGCCTGCTCGCCGACCTGCGACGCCCCGACCACCAACGGCAGCTGGACGAGCTCGGGGTCGCGGCCTTTGAGCTCGTGGTCAGCAACCTCTACCCGTTCGTCGACACCGTCGCCTCCGGCGCGGACGCCGACGCGTGCGTGGAGCAGATCGACATCGGTGGACCGTCCATGGTCCGGGCCGCCGCCAAGAACCACCCGTCGGTCGCCGTGGTGACCGCGGTCGGGCAGTACCCGCAGGTCCTGGCCGCGGTCGCCGACGGCGGGTTCACCCTGGCCGCACGTCGCCGGCTGGCGGCGCAGGCGTTCGTGCACACGGCAACCTACGACGTCCAGGTCGCGAGCTGGATGGGCAGCGTGCTCACCGACACCAGCGAGGGCAGCGGGTTCCCGGCCTGGATCGGGGCGACCTGGAACAAGCAGGCGGTGTTGCGCTACGGCGAGAACCCGCACCAGACCGCGGCGCTCTACCGCAACCCGGCCGCTGCCCCGGGGCTCGCCGGCGCCGAGCAGTTGCACGGCAAGGAGATGTCGTACAACAACTACGTCGACACCGACGCCGCCCGCCGGGCCGCGTACGACTTCGACGGCCCGGCGGTAGCGGTCATCAAGCACGCCAACCCGTGCGGGATCGCCGTCGGCACCGACATCGCCGACGCCCACCGCAAGGCCCACGCCTGCGACCCGGTCTCGGCGTTCGGGGGCGTGGTCGCCGCGAACCGACCGGTCAGCGTGGCCATGGCCAAACAGCTCGCCGAGATCTTCACCGAGGTGGTCTGTGCGCCGGGGTACGAGGAGGGTGCGGTCGAGGTGTTGGCGCGCAAGAAGAACGTCCGGATCCTGGTGACCGAGCCGTACGCGGCGGGCGGTTCGGTGCTCCGCGACATCGACGGAGGCGTGCTGGTGCAGAGCGCCGACGTCGTGAACCTCGACCACGACCAGGCCGCCCACTGGCGGCTCGTCGCCGGAGAGCCGGCCGACGAGCGGACCCTCGCCGACCTGGAGTTCGCCTGGAAGGCGTGCCGCTCGGTGAAGTCGAACGCCGTACTGCTGGCCGCCGAGCGAGCCTCGGTCGGCGTCGGCATGGGTCAGGTCAACCGCGTGGACGCGGCCCGGCTCGCGGTCAGCCGCGCCGGTGACCGGGCCCAGGGCGCGGCGGCCGCCTCTGACGCGTTTTTCCCCTTCGCCGACGGGCTGGAGATCCTGCTCGAGGCCGGGGTGTCGGCCGTGGTCGAGCCCGGCGGCTCGGTGCGGGACGGTGAGGTGATCGCGGCCGCGGAGGCCGCCGGGGTCGCGCTCTACTTCACCGGCGCCCGGCACTTCTTTCACTGAGCCCGCCATTCTTCCCAGGGTAAGGAACAACAGAATGTCTGCGAGATCCTCTACGGCCAGGGGATGGGGCCGATGACCCGGGCGACGCTGCCCAGCGCGGACCGCGCCGAGACCATGCTGGCCGCCGCGTGAGCTGGCTGCGTCAGTGGCCGCTGCTGATCATCGTCGCCGGGATTCTCGCGGGGCTGGTGGTGGTGGGGAACGGTGCCTGGCGGGTGGGCTGCGTGGTGATCGGGGCCACGCTTTGCCTCGGCGCGGTCGAACGGGTGGCGCTGCCCCGGCGCGAAGCCGGCCTGCTGCAGGTGCGCAGCAAAGTCTTCGACACCGTGCTGCTCGGCGGCCTCGGGCTGGGGATCATCGTGCTGGCGGTGATCGTCCCCGAGGGCCGCGGCCGGGGTTGAGGCGCAGCGAGGAGACGGATGCCCAGTATGAGCACGGTCGCCCCTGCGGCTGCTCTGGTAGGCCGGCGGGTCAGTTGCCGGCTAGGGTGCCGGCGGCGACGACCACGATGATGACGTAGAAGACGATGATCAACGCCCACAGGGCCGTCCCGATAATGCCCAGGATCCGGCCGGCGACGATGCTCTGCCGGTTGGTGTAGGCCGAGGGGTTGGCGTCGACCTCCTTGAGCGCTCTGTTGCCCATCACGATGGCGACGATGCCGGCCGGGAAGCAGACGACCAGACCGACGATGCCGAGCACCAGGACGGCCGTGCCCTGCGGGTGGGGCATCGGGGCGTTGTAGCCGTAGCCGCCGCCGTAGGGGATCGGCATGCCGTAACCGGACTGGGCTGCGTAGGGGTCTGGGCCGGCGCCGTAGGGGTTCGGGGTGCCGTAGCCCGGCTGGGACCCGTAGGGCTCTGAGGCGCTGGCTGCCGAGGACCCGTAGCTCGGGCCGGCGGGCTCCGCCGAACCCCAGGGCTGCGCCGACTGGTCGCTCGGGGGCTGACCCTGGTCGCCGGGCTGCCGCTCGGGGTTCGGGTTCTGCTCGTACGGGTTGCTCATGGCGCAAGTCTGACCTACCAGCAGGGCGAATGAGTCGAGCTGGGGAGTATGGGTGGAAAACGCGCCGAAAGTCGTGCGGCGGGTCCGCCGTTTGATGATCACGTACGACTGGTCACGTACGACTGGTCACGTGCGACTGATCAGGTGCGGCTGGTCACGTGCGGCGGGGGACGTCGCGGGGCTGGGTGGTGCGGCGGATCTGGAAGCGTGGGTGCAGGCGGGGTTGTTGGTCCTGGTCGACCCAACGAGGGGGAATCCAGTGCGGCAGGTCGTTGATCATCCGGCAGTTCCAGCCGCGGCGGCCGAACTCGCGGTGGTGGTAGCCGCAGAGCAGGGTGAGGTTGTCCACCCGGGTGCGGCCACCGTCGGCCCAGGGGACGATGTGGTGCCGGTCGCAGTGCGCGGGGGGTTCGTCGCAGCCGGGGAAAGAGCAGCCGCCGTCGCGGGCGATCAGGAACAGGGTCTGTCCGGGGGTGGCACACCGTTGCTGGGTTTCCTGCCACCGGACCCGACCGTACCGGTCAATCACGGTGGGCAGGATCTCGGCGTCGTGCAGCAACCGGGCCACGGTGTCGGGGGACAGGTTTTGGCCGTCGGTGCTGCGGCCGGCCCCGGTTCGCT
>JBPCRP010000173.1:0-16832 GCA_050996715.1 Propionibacteriaceae bacterium | reverse complement strand
CCACGTATACGTGGGACACCGACAGCCGCGCCCAGGCGACCTCAGCCGCCTTGGCGGCGCCGTAGATAACGTTCGAACTCGGCCGCGATGGCGTCGCCGCTCGCTTCGGGGAGCTCGGCGGTGTCGCGTTGCTCCTCCAGGGTGGCGACGTAGTCGGCCACCTCGGAGTCGTCGGCCGCGAGCTCGTCGACGCCCCGCTCCCAGGCCTTGGACAGCTCCGGCAGATCACCCATCTCGAGGGTGGAGTCGAGCAGGTCCTCCAGCCGACTCAGCAGGGCCAGGGTCGCCTTCGGGCAGGGCGGATGGGAGACGTAGTGCGGGACCGCGGCCCACAGCGAGATGACCTCGACCCCGAGGCCGTCCAGCTCGTCGCCGAGGACCCCGAGGATCCCGGTCGGGCCCTCGTAGGTCGAGACGTCCACCCCGAGCGCGTCCGCGAGCTCCGCGCCCCTGGTGGTCACCGACACCGGGATCGGGCGGGTGTGGGGGTTGTCGGCGAGCAGGGCCCCCAGCAAATAGACCCGGCGGACGTCGGCCGACCGGAGGGCCGAGACCAGCAGCCGGGTGAACTGGCGCCAGCGGAAGTTCGGCTCGATCCCGCTGACCAGCAGCAGGTCGCGGCCGTCCCCGAGCCTAGACACCTTGAGCTCGGTGGTCGGCCAGCTGACGACGCGTTCGTCGGCCTCGGGCACGTGGACCTGGGGGCGCGAGACCTGGAAGTCGTAGAAGTCGTCGGGGTCGAGCTCGAAGACCGACGTCGCGTCGTAGACGTCGCTCAGGTGGTCAACCACCCCGCTGGCCGCCCCGCCACCGTCGTTCCAGCCGCCGAACGCCACGACGACCACCGGGTCACGCAGGCTCCGCAGATCGGGTCCGGAGTGGCGTGACATGGCGACCACTGTAGCCGCGGAGACCGCCGGTCTCGCCCCGTTCACGAAGCGTGGTGTGTGCCGATCCCGCCCGGCTCAGCTGCTGAGCCGAACGAAGCCGTACCCGTGTCAGAGACGGTCGCCGGGAGGTGTCCAGACGGTGGCGGATGGACGCCCCGCCGCGTCGGATTTCGCCAAGCCATCGTCGGTCGGGAAGAATCGCCTCCGTCATGACGCCTCACACTCCACCCGTTGCGAACGCACCGACCGAACCCGGCCGGCCGCTGACCGCGGTGCTGTGGGACTTCGACGGCACGCTCGCCGACACCGAGCCGCTGTGGATCGCGGCCGAGTACGAGCTGGTCGAGTCCCTCGGACGGCGCTGGACCCTGGCCCAGGCCCACCAGCTAGTCGGCAAGGCCCTGTTGGATTCCGCGGCCATGCTGCTCGCCGAGATCGACCGCACCGACCTCGAGCCCGCCTGGGTCGTGCAGCACCTGCTCGGACGCGTCGTCGCCAAGGTCGCAAGCGAGCCGGTGCCCTGGCGTCCGGGTGCCCTGGAGCTGCTGGCCGCCCTGAAGGCCGACGGCATCCCCTGTGCGCTGGTGTCCGCGTCCTACCGGGTGCTGCTGGACGCTGTCCTCGCTCGGCTGCCCGAGGGATCGTTCACCGCCTCGGTCGCCGGCGACGAGGTCGAGCACGGGAAGCCGCACCCGGAGTCCTACCTGCGAGCCTGCGAGCTGCTCGGGGTGGAGCCGGCGGCCTGCGTGGTGCTGGAGGACTCGGTTCCCGGGGCCGAGGCCGGCAACGCGTCCGGAGCCGCCGTGGTGGCCATCGAGCACGTCGTACCCGTCCCGGACGCCCCCCGCCGGCACCGCATCGCGTCCCTCGCCGAGGTCGACGTGGCGGCCCTCGCCGGACTGCAGCGAACGGGTCGGCTCGAGACGGTCCATGCGGACTGACCGCGGGGCGCGGAGCGGTATCCGGATCGGCGTCCTGCTCGTCGTCGGCCTGCTGGGAGTGAGCGGCTGCTCCACCACCGAACCCACCCCGCCCGAACCGACGCCGACCTCGACCTTTCCGAGCAACCCGTTCACGGTGATGACCACCGACAGGATCACCGAAGTCGACCCGGCCGGAGTGACCAGCAGCGCCTCGACCCTGCTCACCGAGAACGTCTACCAGACGCTAATGACCGCCGACCCGGGCGATGAGTACCTGAAACCCGACGCCGGCGACTGCATCGTCGACACGCCCCGCTCCTACACCTGCACGCTGCAGAAGAAGCTGACCTTCCACAACGGCGACCCGGTGACCAGCGCCGACGTGAAGTTCAGCATCGAGCGCGCGACCCGGCTCGACGTCGTCGGTTCCTCGGCCTCGCTGCTCTCCTCGCTGCGCCGGATCGAGACGCCGGACGACTACACGGTGCGCTTCCTGCTCAGTCGGGTCGACACCCAGTTCGGCTGGGCCCTGGCCAGCCCCGCCGCCGCCATCGTCGACCGTCAGGTCTACGACACCGACACGCTGCAGCCGATGAACGCCAGCATCATCGGGTCGGGGCCGTTCCGGGTCCAGCGGCGCACCGCCGCCGAGCTCGACCTGGTGAAGTTCGACCGGTACGTCGGGCGGACGCCGGCGCGCTACCCCTTTGTCGCGGTCAAGACCGTGGCCGACTCAGCGACCATCGAGGACGCGATGAGCAAGCAACAGGTCGACGTGGTGTGGCGCGGTCTCTCCGAGGCCGCACTGACCCGCTTCGACCAGCAGATCGGCACCGGCGAGGCCACCACCGACGGCTATACGCGACGGCGGCTGCCCGGGGTCCGGGTGCACCAGCTGATCTGGTACCCCGACTCGAAGCTCCGCGCGAAGACGGCGCTGCGCCGGGCCGTGTCGGTGGCTCTGCAGGATGACCGCACGTCCGACTCGGTCGTACCGCTGGGAATCACCGGGCACGTGCCCAGCTTCGCCACCGGGGGGCGGGCCGCGCCGGAGATCACCTGGGACAACCGGATCACCCTCACCCTGGGGTACGACTCGGCGATGCCCGACGGCCGCGACCTCGCCAACCTGGTGCGCAGCCGGTTGGAGGACACCGGCGGCATGTCGGTACGGCTGGTCCCCGACGACGACAAGACCGACCTGCAGCTGGTCGACCGGAATGCCTGGACACCGACCGCCATCGCGTGGCTCCAGCCCTACCTCGACAACCCGCTGCCGGGCAGTGCCAGCACGCTCGCCAAGCTCGACACGCAGTTCCGCGCGACCTACGACACCACCCAGGCCAACAGCCTTCTGGCCCAGCTGCAGGTGCAGGCGGCCGACGACGCGACCGTGCTGCCGATGACCCAGTCCGATGAGGTGCTGTTCAGCCGCGCGGGTGTCACCATCGGGGACAAGTCGTTCGGCCCGGGGTGGCAGCTCGGGTTGTGGGGGATGACTCGTGAGTGAGACCACCGGACCCCGCTCGACCGAACCCGGTACGCCTGGACCCGCCCTTTCTGGCGTCCGTCGCGGCCCGCTGCTCGCCGGCGAGCGGGTGACGCTCCGCGATCCCAAGGGACGGCGGCACTCGGTGCTGCTCACCGCCGGCGCCTCCTTCCACACCACCAAGGGCGGGATCAGCCACGATGAGCTGATCGGGGGGCCCGAGGGGGTCGTCGTCCGGTCGGTCGGCGGCGTGCCCTATCTCGCGACCCGACCGCTGCTGGCCGAGTTCACCTCGACGATGCCCCGCGGGGCGGCGGTGGTCTATCCGAAGGACGCAGCGCAGATCATCATGGGCGCCGACGTCTTTCCCGGCGCGGTCGTGGTCGAGGCCGGGGCCGGCTCGGGTGCGCTGACGCTGTCGCTGCTGCGGGCGGTGGGACCCACCGGGGGGGTGCTGAGCTTCGAGCGTCGCGAGGACTTCGCGGCGGTGGCCGAGCGCAACGTGACCTCGTTCCTGGGGGAGCGGCCGACCAACTGGGAGCTGCGGGTGAGCGACCTGGTGGACGGTCTCGCCGCTGCGGAGCCCGCGTCGGTGGACCGGGTCGTGCTCGACATGCTCGCCCCGTGGGAGTGCGTGGACGTCGTGGCCGACGCCTTGATCCCCGGTGGCCTGGTCTGCGCGTACGTCGCGACCACCACCCAGCTCGGCCGGACCGTGGAGACGATTCGGGCCCACACCGGCTTCACCGAACCGGAGTCGAGCGAGACGACCGTCCGGCCGTGGCACGTCGAGGGTCTGTCCATCCGACCCGCGCACGGCACCGTCGGGCACACCGGCTTCTTGGCCATCGCCCGTCGGCTCGCCCCCGGGGTGGTCGCCCCGCCGCCCAAGCGCCGCCCGGCCCCCGGCGCGTACGGCGTGGACTACACCGGACCTCGTCGGCCGGGTACCGAGCTGCCGGCTGCGGAACCCGGCGACGGGCACGCTGACTGATCCGGCGGCGCTCGTCTCGCGTCGACCAGCCCGCGACGGTCCGGGTCACGCGTGATCTGCCTCACCCCCGCGCGTGCATCCGCCCGCGCTTCCGGCCATGGCCGGGCGGGGACATGCGGTTGCCCGGGTAACGACGGCGTGAAGGTCGCGTCGCCTCACGAGACGGAGTGGATCGCGCGGGTAGCGTGATCACAGGAGGTGTCTTCCATGAGTACGTCTGACCACGATGCCATCTCGGCCCAGCTCGCGCTGCTGTCCGGAGAGCTCGAACGGCTCCGCGAGCGAGTCGCCGCTCATCCCCGCGAGCTCGCCGTGCTGGAGCGCCGGCTCGCCGACGTCCGGCACGAGGCCCGCACCACGTCCAGCAACAACGAACGGCTCGTCGCCACCCTGCGCGAGGCCCGCGAGCAGATCATCACGCTCAAGGCCGAGGTCGACCGGCTCGCGCAGCCTCCAGCCAGCTTCGGGGTGTTCATCGACACGCCCGAGGACGGTCTCGCCGACGTCTGGACCGCCGGCCGCAAGATGCGGGTGAGCGTCAGCCCCGACGTGGAGGTCGACGACCTGATCCCCGGCCGCGAGGTCATGATCAACGAGGCGCTCAACGTCGTCGGGGTGTTGTCCTATGACGAGGTCGGCGAGGTCGCGATCCTCAAGGAGGTCCTCGACGACGGCTACCGCGCCGTGGTCGTGGGGCACGGCGACGAGGAGAGCGTGGTGCGGCTCGGGACCCGGCTCGCCGAGGGCAAGGTCCGCCCCGGCGACTCCCTGCTCGTCGACCGGCGCGTGCACTTCGCCTACGAGGTCGTGCCCAAGCTCGACGTGGAGCAGCTGGTGCTCGAGGAGGTGCCCGACATCGACTACTCGGTGATCGGTGGTCTCGGCAGCCAGATCGAGGCGATCCGCGACGCGGTCGAGCTGCCCTACCTGCACAAGGAGCTGTTCCGCGAGCACGAGCTGAAGGCGCCTAAAGGCATCCTGCTCTACGGCCCGCCCGGCTGCGGCAAGACCTTGATCGCCAAGGCGGTCGCCAATTCCCTGGCCAAGAAGGTCACCGAACGCACCGGCCAGGAGGGACGTAGCTTCTTCCTCAACATCAAGGGCCCCGAGCTGCTCAACAAGTTCGTCGGCGAGACCGAGCGGCACATCCGGCTGATCTTCCAGCGAGCGCGCGAGAAGGCGTCCGACGGGATGCCCGTGATCGTTTTCTTCGATGAGATGGACTCGCTGTTCCGGACCCGCGGCACCGGGGTGTCCTCCGACGTGGAGAACACGATCGTGCCGCAACTGCTGAGCGAGATCGACGGCGTCGAGGGCCTGGACAACGTGATCATCATCGGCGCCTCGAACCGTGAGGACATGATCGACCCGGCGATCCTTCGACCCGGTCGTCTCGACGTCAAGATCAAGGTCCAGCGGCCCGACGCGGAGGCGGCGCGGGAAATCTTCAGCAAATACCTCACCCCGACGCTGCCCCTGCACGCCGATGATCTGCACGAGTTCGGCGGCAACCGGCACCGTTGCCTCGCGGCCATGATTGAGCGGACCGTGGAGCGGATGTACGAGGAGTCGGAGGAGAACCAGTTCCTCGAGGTCACCTACGCCGGCGGCGACAAGGAAATCCTCTACTTCAAGGACTTCAACTCCGGCGCCATGATCCAGAACATCGTGGACCGGTCCAAGAAGATGGCGATCAAGCAGCTGCTCGACACCGGGGTCAGGGGTCTGCGGATCGACCACCTGCTGCAGGCCTGCCTCGACGAGTTCGCCGAGAACGAGGATCTGCCGAACACCACCAACCCGGACGACTGGGCCAAGATCTCAGGCCGGAAGGGCGAACGGATCGTCTTCATCCGCACGCTCATCAGCTCGAACAAGGGCACCACGGCGGGCCGTTCGATCGACACGGTCAGCAACACCGGCCAATACCTCTAACCCCCACCGCGACCAGTCAGCTTCTCCCGCGTTCTGCCGGCGCGTCGGACAGGCAGTGACTGGTCAGCGGACGAGCTGGGCGGTCGGCGCGGTCGAACGGGCGTGGAGGCGGTTCGTCGGTAGCAGCGGTCGGACGTGGTTACGCCGATCCGGGGCCGTCGGCCGTACGCCACCGGCCGGGACCTTGGTGAGTACAGCCTTACGATCGAGTCCCAGCCCACAGGAAACTCAGCCCACAGGAAACTCAGCCCACAGGAAACCCAGCCCACAGGAAACACAGCCCACGGGAAACACAGCCCACGGGGGAGCCCGGCCGGCAGGAAGCCGGTTGGGCACCGTCCCGACGTGGCCGACCAGTCACTTCCTGTCCGACACACCGACCGGAGCCGGGAGAACCTGGCTGGTCGGCTCTGGGGGTTTCGGTGGTGGCGGTTGGTCGCGTCAGGAGGTGGTGGCGTTCGAGCGGCGGGTACGGCGGGCGCGCCGGGTCGCGGCCAGGCCGCCCCGCCAGCCCAGCAGCAGCACGCCGAGCGCGATGGTGGCGACGATCCCGAAGGCCAGGGGGGCTCCGCCGTGAGCGACCAGCACCCGCAGGAGGAGACCGCCGGCCACGGTGCAGACCCAGACCGTGACGCCGGTGACCAGGGCCGCGGGACCGTGCCGGACCGGGTCAACCCCGGCCACGCGCCGACGGACGCCGTCCACCACGTGGCCGAGCCCGACGCCGGCCAGGAACGGCCAGGCGGTGATCGCCACCCCCAGCAGATCGGTGGCCTCGGCGTGGGAGTTGCGGCCGATGATCGCGAACACCAGGACGCACACCGCGTCGACTCCGAGACCTTGGGCAAACTTCACTTCGTCAACGTAGTACCGGCCCCTGTGAGATCGCCGGCCCGTGCGCGCGGCCCGGTTAGTCTCGAGCCATGCCGGCCACCGCAACGCGTCCGACCGACCGACCCGGCGACCCCCGACGGGTGCTGGGGATCGAGACGGAGTACGGCATCAGCGTGCTCGGGACCCCGTCGGGGGAGGAGCTGCACCCGATGCAGCTGTCCAACCACGTGGTCAAGGCCTACGCCGCCCTGGTCCGCACCGACGGCGGCTCCCAGCCGACCGCGACCTGGGACTACGAGACCGAGTCCCCGCTGCGCGACATCCGGGGTTACGAGCTGGCTCGCGAACAGGCCCACCCCGACCAGCTGACCGACACCGACCTCGGCATGGCCAACATGATCTTGCCCAACGGGGCCCGGCTCTACGTCGACCACGCCCACCCGGAGTACTCCGGTCCCGAGGTGATCACCGCCGCCGACGCCGTCCGCTACGACCGGGCCGGTGACCTGGTGATGGCTCAGGCCGCGCGCGAGGCCACCCGACGGCTCGGTCGGCCGATTCGGCTCTACAAGAACAACACCGACGGCAAGGGCGCTTCCTACGGCACCCACGAGAACTACTTGCTCGACCGCCAGACACCGTTCGACCGCATCGTCACCCAGTTCACCGGGTTCCTGGTCACCCGCCAGGTGATCACCGGCGCCGGCCGGGTCGGGATGGGCCAGACCAGCGGGCATTCGGGCTTCCAGCTCAGCCAACGCGCCGACTTCTTTGAAGCCGAGGTCGGGCTCGAGACCACGCTGAACCGGCCCATCATCAACACCCGGGACGAGCCGCACGCCGACGCCAGCCTGCACCGCCGGCTGCACGTGATCACCGGTGACGCCAACCTGTCGGAGATCTCGACCTATCTCAAGGTGGGCACCGCGGCTCTCGTCCTGCAGATGATCGAGGCCGGTGCGCTGGCCGAGGAGTTGAGGATCGTCCGGCCGGTACCGGCCATGCAACAGGTGAGTCACGACCCCAGCTGCACGACGAAGTTGACCCTGGCCGACGGACGCCAGATGACCGCGCTCGACGTCCAGGAGGCCTACCTGGAGTCGGCGGCGGCGTACCACCGCAGTCATGCCGACGAGCTGTCGGCACGGCTGGGGACCGAGCGGGACGACATCTTGAGCCGTTGGCAACAGGTGATCGACACCCTGCGCCGCGACCCGACCGAGCTGGCCGACACCCTCGACTGGGTGGCCAAGCTGGCGCTGCTGGAGTCCTACCGCGAGCGGGACGGGCTGCCCTGGAGCTCGGCCAAGCTGGCGCTGATCGACCTGCAGTACACCGACGTCGACCCTGACCGCAGCCTCTACGCGGCGCTGGTCCGACGCGGCAAGATGCAGCGCCTGGTCACCGACGCCGAGATCGAGTCGGCCCGCACCGACCCGCCCACCGACACCCGGGCCTACTTCCGCGGCGAGTGCATGCGCAAGTTCGCTACGTCGGTGGTCGCGGCGTCCTGGGACTCGGTGATCTTCGACGTGCCCGGTCGGTCAGCCTTGCAACGCGTCCCCCTGCTCGACCCGCTCCGGGGCACGGCCGAGCAGGTCCAGCAGATGCTGGCCGGCTGCCACGACGTGACCGAGCTGTTTGCCGCGCTCGGCCGCTGAGCGGGGCAGTCGGTACGGCACGTCGCGCGCGGTCGGCAAGCGTCCGCCGGGCCGGCCCCCTGCGGTGCGGACCGCACCCGTGGGCGGCAAACGTCCGCCCCGGACCCGAGCCCCTCGCCCGGGGAGCCGCACGTCCAGAAACCCGTCACCACCCCCGGTTAGGCTGTCACCAGCGACCGCGAGCCCTGTCCGCGGTCGCGACGAGAGGTGGGATCACGATGGCTGAGTCCGAACAGAGTCAACGCCGCGGCCGGCGCACCAACAAGGACGTCGACGCCGATGAGCTGGCTGCCTCCGACGCGGCCCACAAGGTCGACGCGGCCCGCAAGGCCGAGCTCGACTCCGACGTCGACTCCCTGCTGGACGAGATCGACGACGTGCTGGAGGTCAACGCCGAGGAGTTCGTGCGGTCCTTCGTGCAGAAGGGCGGGCAGTGAGCGACCAGCCGTTCCGTACCCTGCCGCCCGCGTTCTTGTCCGTCGGTTCCTCCTCGTTCACCGAGTTCATGTCCGACGTCGCGCCGCAGGCACTGCCGGCGGCCCGGCTCGGTGCGTCCAGCGGTCTGACCGGTGACCTCAGCCACCTGGCTCCGCACGGCACCACGATCGTGGCCGCCACCTATCCCGGTGGGGTGATCATGGCCGGCGACCGGCGGGCCACGATGGGCAACGTCATCGCCCAGCGCGACATCGAGAAGGTTTTCCCGGCCGACGAGTTCTCTCTAGTCGGCATCGCCGGCACGGCAGGTATCGCGGTCGAGATGGTCAACCTGTTCCAGGTCGAGCTGGAGCACTACGAAAAGATCGAGGGCACACCGCTGTCGCTGTCGGGTAAGGCCAACCGGCTCGCCACGATGATCCGGCAGAACCTCCCGCTCGCCATGCAGGGTCTGGTGGCGATCCCCCTGTTTGCCGGCTGGGACCTCGCCCACGGACAGGGTCGGATCTTCTCCTATGACGCCACCGGGGGCCGCTACGAGGAGCACGCGTTCCACGCCGTCGGCTCCGGCTCGATGTTCGCCCGCGGTGCCCTCAAGAAGCTCTACCGGCCCGACCTCGATCAGGCGGGCGCAGCGATGGCGGTGATCCAAGCCCTCTACGACGCCGCCGACGACGACTCGGCCACCGGCGGTCCCGACCTCACCCGGCGGATCTTCCCGGTGATCATGATCGCCGCACCCGACGGGGTCGTCCGGGTGGCCGACGACCAGGTCGGGTCCATGGTGCAGGTCGTGGTCGACGCCCGGATGCAGCGCCCCGACGGACCAGGATCCGCCCTCACATGATGGAGTCCGCTCGATGAGTATGCCGTTCTACGTCGCGCCCGAGCAGCAGATGAAGGACCGGGCCGACTTCGCGCGCAAGGGCATCGCTCGCGGCCGTTCGGTGGTCGTCCTGCACTACGCCGACGGCATCCTGTTCGTCGCCGAGAACCGGTCGCAGGCGCTGCACAAGGTCAGCGAGATCTACGACCGGATCGGCTTCGCCGCAGTCGGGCGATACAACGAGTTCGAGAACTTGCGGATCGCCGGCATCCGGCACGCGGATCTGCGCGGCTATTCCTACGACCGCACCGACGTGACGGGCCGGACGTTGGCCAATGCGTACGCGCAGCTGCTCGGCACGATCTTCTCCTCGGGTGGCGAGAAGCCCTACGAGGTCGAGATCGTGGTCGCCGAGCTGGGGGCGACGTCCGACACCGATCAGATCTACCGGCTGACTTACGACGGTTCGGTCGGCGACGAGCAGGGGTACGCGGTGATGGGCGGTTCGGCCGACGCCATCGCCGAGACCGTGCGACAGGGCTTCGCGACCCAGCTGAGCCTGGCCGACGCCATCGACCTCGCGGTGCGGGCGCTGAGCACCGACGGCGGTCCTCACGCCCCACCGCGCGAACTGGGTCCCGAGGCGCTCGAGGTCGCCATCCTCGACCGCACCCGGACCCTGCCTCGCAAGTTCCGGCGGCTGGACGGAGCCCGGCTGACCGCGCTGCTGCAGCCCCGGTCGGAGACCGGAGCGGAGCCGATCCCGGAGGAGCCGGGGGTCGAGGCTGTGGTCAACGGCGTCCCGGAAACGACGCTCGACGGCCCGTCCGGCCCAGGTACCAGCTGAGGTGGACGCCGCCGATCTGTCGCCGGTCGTGCTGATCGGGGCCGGTCTGGTCGGAGCGTCGATCGGGCAAGCCCTGACCGCGGCCGGGGCCAAGGTCCACCTGCGCGACCTACTCCCTGCCCACGCCCGCGTCGCCGCCAGCCTGGGGGCCGGTTCGGTCGAGCCACCGTCGCCCACCGAGGTGAGGCTCGTCGTGGTCTCGGTACCCCCGATGGCCATCGCCCGGGTGGTGAGCGAGTCGCTGACCGCCTACCCGACCGCCACCGTCACCGACGTCGGCTCGGTGAAGGCCCCCGTGCTGCACGAGATCTGGCAACGGGCCGGTGACCTCAGCCGCTACGTCGGGTCGCACCCGATGGCCGGCTCGCAGCACTCCGGACCGATGACCGCGCGCCACGACCTGTTCGTGGACCGCAGCTGGGTCGTCACCCCCCACCGCCGTTCCGCCCCGGAGTCGGTCCAGCGCGTCCAGACCCTGGTCGCCGCCTGCCGAGCCGTCGGGATCGTGATGGACGTCGACGACCACGACGCGGCCGTCGCCCGGGTGTCGCACCTGCCGCACCTGGTGGCGGTGCTGATGGCCGGCCACCTCATTGACGTCCCGGCCGAGCACCTCCGGCTCGCTGGGCAGGGGTTGCGCGACGTCACCCGGATCGCCGGCAGCGACCCGGACCTGTGGGACCAGATCGTGGCGACCAACGCGGGCGCCGTGGTCCCCGAGCTGAAGGCCTTGCACGCCGAGCTGGGTCGCGCGATCGCCGCGGTCGAGGAGGCAGCCACCGACCCCTCCCCGGGCGGAGGACTGCACGGCCTGCTGCAACGGGGGGTGGACGGGACCCACCGGATCCCCGGCAAGCACGGGGCGGCAGCGACGGCGTACGTCAGCGTGGTGGTGGCCATCCCGGACACGCCGGGTGCGCTGGCCAAGCTCTTCGCCGACGTCGGCGAGGCAGGGGTCAACGTCGAGGACGTCGCCATCGAGCACGACAACGTGCGCCAAGTCGGCTACCTGGCCCTCTCGGTCACCCCCGACCAGGAGGTCGGGCTGGTCGCGACGATGCGCAGCAGGGGTTGGGACGTCCAGGTCTGATCCGATCCCCTGGCTCGCTGAAGGGTGTCGTCGGAGCGGCCGCCGGCAGCATGCCGCTGACCAGCCGGACCACGAAGGGACAACCCCCCGGGTGCGAGTACTTCAACGCGACGGCGAACGCGGCGTCACGGTCTGGCCACCCCATTGTTCGGGACGGAGATCGGTCAACGTCTGGTTGATCACCCATTGATGACCGAACGGGTCATTCACGGTGGCCTGCCGCTCGCCGTACTCCCAATCGTGCGGCGACTCGACGAGCGTGGCCCCGTGAGACACGGCCGCCTCGACCACGGTTGTCGCATCGGCCACCTTGAGCATCAGCTGGTGCGAGCGGCCCTCGCCCGGGAGGCGTCGCCCGGGTCGTATCTCGGCGACGACGATCTCAGCGGCCGGTTCACCCGGGAGACCGAGCTGCGAGCGATGCCCCTCGCCGATGCGGACGTGTTCGACGAATCCGAAGACGGCGGCGTACCACGAGACTGCCGCGCGCACGTCGGACACGGTCAGTACCGGGGTGACACGGGCGTGGGGTGCAGAACGGTTCGTCAGCACCCGATCAATCTAGCCCACCGCGTCACCCCGGCACTCCGGGACCTCGGCACCGCTGCCGGGCGTTGCTCGCGGGGAGGGGCATCTTCGCGCCCGGTACGCTGACGGGCGTGGTGAACCGCGACGTACCGAACGAGCGCCCGATCAGATCGGGTCCGACCGGACCCCTGGTGGTGGCGATCGACGGTCCCAGCGGCTCCGGCAAGTCGAGCACCGCCCGCGGGGTGGCGACCCGGCTGGGGATGGGTTTTTTGGACACCGGAGCGATGTACCGGGCGGCGACCTGGCTTGCCATCGAGCGGGGGATCGACCGCGCCGACCAGGCCGCCACGGCCGCCCTGGTGCGCCGGGCCCGGATCGAGGTCACCACCGACCCGGCCGACCCGCGGTTCGCCATCGAGGGCACCGACGTCACCACCGCCATCCGCCAACCCGAGATCTCGGCGGCGGTGAGCACCTTGGCGACCAACCTCGACATCCGGGCCGACCTGATCGCACGACAACGCGCCATCATCGCCGAGGCCACCGCTCACGGTGAGCGTGGCATCGTCGTGGAGGGTCGCGACATCACCTCCGTCGTGGCGCCCGAGGCCGCGGTCCGGGTGCTGCTGGTCGCCGACCCGGGAGCCCGGGTCGCGCGCCGCCACGCCGAGCTGGGGGCCGACGTCGACCAGACCGCTGTCGTCGACCAGGTCGTCCGGCGCGACCGGGACGACTCGACGGTCGCGGAGTTCCACCAGGCGGGCCACGGGGTCACCCTGGTCGACTCCACCCACCTCGATCTCGACGAGGTCGTCTCCGTGATCTGCGACCTGGCCCGGCCTTTCGACGACGAGCTCGCCGGCCGTACCCCCTCGATCTCTGGATCCGGCTCGGGGCTGAAGGGATAACTGTGTCCACTCAGGTCTCCCCGGACCTGCCGCGCACCGACGACCTGATGGCTGTTCGTCCGTGGCTGCTGCGGCTGCTCCGGCCCCTCGTCGAGTTCGGTTTCCGCCGCCGGTGGAAGATCTCGCTGCACGGCACCGAGCACCTGCCGGTCGACGGTCCCGCGATCCTCGCCCCCAACCACGTCGGGGTGATCGACGGCCCGCTGCTGATCGCGGTGATCAAGCGCGACTCCTACGCGCTGGCCAAGCACGAGCTCTTCACCGGCGTGGTGGGCCGGATCCTGCTGCTCATCGGCCAGGTGCCGATCGACCGCTGGCGCATCGACACCTACGCCATCCGGCGCTGCGTCCAACTGCTGAGGGACGGTCAGCTGCTGATCGTCTACCCGGAGGGTAATCGCGGTCCCGGCGAGATGACGCACTCCCGCAACGGGCTCGCCTACCTGGCGCTGGTCACCGGCGTACCGATCGTCCCGGTCGCCCTGCTCGGAACCCGCGAGCCCGGCCAGACGACCAGTGAGCTGCCGCGGCGGGGCGCGCCGATCCACGTGGTGTACGGCAAGCCGTTCAGCGTGCCGAAGCAACCGTGGCCGCGCCGTAAGGACGACGTGGCGGACTGGACCGAGCACATCCGGATCAAGCTGGCCGCGCACGTGCAGGACGCGCAGACGACCGCGGACCTGCCCCTGCCCGGTCCGCCCAAACCCAAACCCGACGGCCCCGACGGCAATCTGCCGAGGGACGAACGATCCGACGAGCGACCCGAGAAGCCGAAGTGACCCGTGACTGAGATGGACCAGATGAGCGATCAGGCGACGATCACCCCACCCGTGGTGGCGGTGGTCGGACGGCCGAACGTGGGCAAGTCCACCCTGGTAAACCGGATAATCGGTCGCCGGGAGGCGGTGGTGCAGGACGTCCCCGGGGTGACCCGGGATCGGGTGTCCTACGACGCCAACTGGAACGGCCGGCAGTTCGTCCTGGTCGACACCGGCGGCTGGGCTCCCGACGCCAAGGGGATGGCGGCACAGATCGCCGAGCAGGCGGAGCTGGCCATCGCCGCTGCCGACGCCGTGCTCTTCGTGGTCGACGCGACGGTCGGTACCCAAGACATCGACGAGGCCGTGGTCCAGGTGCTTCGGCGGAGCAAGAAGCCGGTCGTGCTGGCTGCCAACAAGGTCGACGATACCCGGTCCGAGGCCGAGGCCGCGACCATGTGGAACCTGGGCCTGGGGGAGCCGTACCCCGTCTCGGCCCTGCACGGCCGCGGCTCGGGCGACTTGCTGGATGCGGTGCTCCAAGCCCTCCCCGAGGCCCCACGCGAAACCGACCCGGTCGAGCACGGACCGCGACGGATCGCCATCGTCGGCAAGCCCAACGTCGGCAAGTCCAGCCTGCTCAACCGGCTCGCCAAGCAGCAGCGCGTCGTGGTCGACAACGTGGCCGGTACGACCGTCGACCCGGTGGACGAGCTGGTCGAGGTCGACGGGCAGCTCTACACCTTCATCGACACCGCCGGGATCCGCCGCCGGGTCAAGGAGGCCAGCGGCCACGAGTACTACGCCAGTCTGCGCACCGCCGGTGCCATCGAGCGCGCCGAGGTGTGCGTGGTGGTGATCGACTCCAGCGAGCCGATCAGCGAGCAGGACATCCGAATCCTCACCATGGTGGAGGACGCCGGCCGTGCGCTGGTGATCGCCTACAACAAGTGGGACCTGACCGACGAGGAGCGCCGCCGCTATCTCGACCGGGAGATCGAGCGCGATCTGGTCCAGCTCGCGTGGGCCGACCACGTCAACATCTCGGCGACGACCGGTCGGCACGTCGACCGGCTCGGGGTCGCCATTCAGGAGGCGCTGGCCGGCTGGGAGACGCGCATCTCCACCGGCAAGCTGAACGCGTTCCTCGGGCGGATCGTCGCCGCCCACCCGCACCCGGTGCGGGGCGGCAAACAGCCGCGGATCCTGTTCGGCACGCAGGCTCAGTCCGCCCCGCCGACTTTCGTGCTCTTCACCTCGGGGGCGGTGGAGGACGGCTACCTGCGCTTCGTCGAGCGGCGGCTGCGCGAGGAGTTCGGTTTCACCGGGACCCCCGTGCACGTCGAGGTCCGCGCCCGGGAGAAGCGCGGCAATCGCTGACCGGGCGGCTTCTGCCGCGATTCGGCGGCGTGTCGGACACGATGTGGCGGGTGGGCGAGCGCGAGAGGGGACGTAGTAGCATCGCTCCTCGTGGCTATGGCCACTGAGCACGGTCGCGGGCTGTGGCGCAGCTTGGTAGCGCACCTGACTGGGGGTCAGGGGGTCGCAGGTTCAAATCCTGTCAGCCCGACCGAAAACCGCCTCTGAACTGCGGAAACGCAGATCAGAGGCGGTTCTGGATTTGACGTAGGACGCCAGATCGGACGATCACCAGTCGTCAACGATTTGGGTGCGGCCCTTCTAGAGTGACCCTCCGGCGGCTTGCGGGATGAGGTCGTCGGCGAAGCGGGTGCGGTGGTTGCGTTGTCTTTCCTGGGCGACATGGTGCGGCCAGTACCCGTTTAAGTCTTCGTTGCAGCGTAGGGCGCGGAGTTTGAGGATGGCTTCGGATGGATGCCCTCGGCCACAGCTGCCTTGGCTGTGCTGCTCACCGTCCCTCGCAGTACCGCGGGCGTCCCGGTGATCCGCCTAGCAAAGGAGTCCGGTCAGTGGGGAGGTGCCAGCACCACTGTGCGGAGCAGGATGTCGAGCATGGCGACCATGACCGCTATGCATGCGGCGAGAGCAACCCACAGTTCGGCGCCCCCGATGGCGGCCACCAGGGGCAGTCGGTCGGCTTCACCGAGGTAGATGCCAGCCACCGCATACATCCCGAGTGGAAAGACGATGCTCCACAATGAGGGTTCATAGCGCAGGGGGATACCGCAGATCCTGTGCCGCCACCAGCCTGCAGCGAGAAGTACGGGGAACAGCCACGTCGCGAACGCCCAGAACATGACCGACAGACCGGCCACCAGGTCACGTGTTACGGCCACCATCGGTGCGTCTGCCATTTCCACGATGCGAGCGCCTGCGAGCACGGTAATGGCGAGGGCGCCCATGGCTACCCAGTAGGGCGGAGTGAGCTCCTCGGGCCCGAACTTGTAGAGCATCAGCCGCAGCGAGACGATCATCGCGGTGGCGGCGTACAGAAAGACCCCGACCGACCACGACATCACTGCGAGCACCGCGAGTTCGCGGCGCCCGGTCACGAATACAGGCTCGATACTTGCCGCGGCGCCCGCGACGGACTGACTGGCCACCACCCAGATGAACCAGGTGCCGTTCGCGGTGGCGACGACGGGACGCTTCACCTTGCCGAGGACCGTAGCCCAGGGCACCACGTAGCCGAGCAACAGCCAGGCCGTTCCAGCCAGTCCCAACAGGAGTGCTGTAGCGGCGTGAGCGCCTTCCATCCCGAGCCGAACGCCGAGCACATTGGTGCCGGC
>JBPCRP010000073.1:0-4178 GCA_050996715.1 Propionibacteriaceae bacterium | reverse complement strand
GCAGGCAGTCGACGTCGAGGAAGATCAGCAGCTCGGCCCCGGCCCGCCGGGCGACGAGCGCTCCGCGGTTGCGAGCCGCGGAAAGCGGGAGACCGGCGTCGCCGGCCGGCTGGACGACCACCGTCGTCCCGGGACCGACGAGGGCGGGGATCTGCGGATCCGCCATGCTGATCACAACCCGGTACTGCGGGGGTGGGTCGAGCGCAGCCAACGCCTGCTCCTGCCGCTGCAGGTGATCGTGGCGCCCGTGCACCGGGGTGATCACGGCCGTTTTCATGCGGTCTGCTCACCAGGCTGCTGCGCGCCGACGCCAAGCCGGCCGCACGAAGGGTCACCGCTCCGCGTCCCGGACAGGTCCAGCAGCAGGTCGGCGGCGCGTCCGGCACCCCGACCGTCGTTCCAGCGCGCCCAGTCCGCGCCGTCGAGCTCGGCGGCCCGCTCCAGCAGATCGGGCCACCGGTCGGCGGCCGGCCAGCGATCCAGCACGATGGCCGGGAGCCCCAGCGCCCGGAGCGCCTCGGCGGTGGCGTGCTGCTCGCCGAACGGCCGGTCACCCGGCACGAGCACGGCTGGTCGGCGTGCGGCCGCGATCTCCGCCACCGCGTTCTGCCCACAGTGGCTGACCACCACCTCGGCCGCGCAGAGCTGCGGCCACGGGTCGTCGACCCAGTGGGTGGCGCCGGCGAGGTAGGACCACGACCAGCCGGGGCTGACCGCCTCAGCCGCCGCCACGACCCCCGCCGTGAGGGTCCCCGGCGTGAGGGCCCCCGCCTGCGACCCGCCCGTCCCGTTGAGGACCAGCACGCTCCGGGCCACGACCTCGGCACGCTGCTGCTGCGGGGCATAGCGGCTGATCGCCCCCACCTCGACCAGGCGCTCCCGGGCTCCCCCGGGGTGCAGGAAGGGGGTGGCCTCGGCGGGCCAGGGCCCGACGACGAGGTCGCTGACGTCGTACCCGAGCCGGTGGGCGGCGTCGCCACGATGCCCCGGCATGCCCATCGATACCACCGGTACGCCGTGCAGCCGGGCCAGCAGCGCCACCTCCACCGACACGTCGGCGACCAGGACACGAGGCGCCACCGCGCTGATCCAGGAAGAAATTGCGCCCATCCTCTTGCGCAGCCCCCGGTGGTCGGTGGGAACGTAATGCAGTCGGCCGAAGGCGGTCAGATCACCGGACGGAGACGGCACGGCGTCGTCGGCGAGCTCGACCCACTCACCGGGCCAGGCCACCGGACGAGCCCGGCTGGACAGACCGGTGATCGCACCATCGAGCCGACGAGCGATGGTCGACGCGCGATGGAGGTGACCGTGTCCCTGATGGTGGACGTAGTAGCCGATCACCGACCGGTCGGGACGGGCGAAAGTACAGACAGCATCACGTGTACACCGTAATCCACAGCTCCTCCGGGCAGTTCGTCGACTAGATTCCGTAGATGACCTCTGCGGCCGGCTCCGTGCTCCCCTCGAGACGACGCGTGGTGGTATGGGGCAACTGCCAAGCGGCGCCGTTGGCGGATCTGATCAGCCCGGCGTTGCGTTTGATCGGCGGCGAGGTGATGTCGGTTCCGCCGGTCTTCGAGGTGGTGGAAGACGATCTGGCGACCATCCGCCGGGCCCTAGCCCAGGCTGCCGCCCTGATCAGCCAGCCCGTCCGAGACGAGTATGCCACCGCCGGCTGCGGGACCCGTCAGCTCGCTGCTCTGCTCCCGCCCGACGCCCGGGTGGTGCGGTTCCCGGTCGCCTTCGACACGTCCGCCTTCCCCTACCAGGTCAACGCTCACGGAGCCGACGGTGCCCGGGTGTCGGCACCGGTCACCGACTACCACGACCTCAGGATGATCGTCGCTGCGGAGCGCAGGTGGTCGGTCGAGCAGACCGTGGACCGCTGGCCCAGCCCGAGCCCCGACGCCGTCCGGGACAACGCCGCCGGATCCCTGCGCGAGCTCCGGCGCCGCGAGCGGGATCTCGACGTCGAGGTCAGCGATCTGCTCGGCCCCGACGCGATGTTCACCCTGTCGCACCCGACGAACGATCTGCTGGCGGCCGAGGCCCGCCGCATCCTGGCTGCCCTGGGGTTGCCGGAAGACGCGGTGACAGTGCCCGACCGGGAGTACCTCGGCGAACGCCGTGCCCCGGTCGAGGACGTCGTCGCCGAGGCGCTCGGCTGGCCGCAGCCGGTGGACCGCGACACCTGGGTGGTCCGAGGGGAACCCGTCGACCCCCACGAGCTGGCCGCGACCCAGCTCGCGTTCTACGCCGAGCGACCAGACGTGGTGGCCGACTCCCGCACCCGACACGCCGAGCGGCGGGCCCTGATGGGTCTGTGAGCCGAACGGCTCACCGCGTCGAACTGGCCCCGATCAGGTCGTTCACGCTGCGCAGCACGGGGCGGCTGCTCAGTGCTTCGTGGTCGAGTTCGAGGGCCGACGTCACCACGAACGTGTGCTGCTGCCCGGCGACCAGGGTGACCAGGCAGGTGTCGACCCGGGCCTGCGGGTCGAGCCGGTCCGGGAACAGCGCCAGATCCTTGACCAACGCCTTCGCCGTCACCGTGACCGCGTAGCCCGACGCGGTCGCCCCCACCACGACGTCGTAGGCCTGACCGGGCTCGACCGCCACCAGCTCGGTGTCCTCCACGAAGTAGCCGAACGCGACGGTGTCGCCGTTCGCGTTGACCTCGATCAGCTCCTGGGGAGCCTGCGCCGGCGTCCGCACCGGCTCGTCGAGGTCGACGTCGCGTCGGGTCCGCGGCGCGACGGTGATCGAGACCGGCTGGGACGCCAGGACGGGTGAGCCGTCACCGGTCCCCCGGCGGGTGATCACCAGGTCGGTCGTCCACGGCTCGTGGTGGTCGTTGTGGAGCACCAGGGTCGGCACGACCCGATCGTGATGGTCCGACCCGGAGAGATCCACGTAGGACTTGTGCGCCCGGGTGGCTTCCGCCGGGCGGCGTTGCACCGTGGCGAAACGGTCCGCGTAGACCCCGCGCAGGGCGTACCACAAGGGCTTCCGGATGCCGTGGGCGTCGACCGCCGCCCAGCTCACGACGGGCCAGTTGTCGTTGAGCTGCCAGACGATCGCCCCCTGGTTCAGCGGGAACAGACCCCGGAAGTGGCTGATCCCGAAGGCCACCGCCCGGGCCTGGTTGAGCTGGGTGATCCAGTGCCAGTCGTCCATGTCGGCCGCCCCGTCCCGGACCGGCCACGCCGGAAGATGATCCCCCAGACCTTTGGCCAGCTTGAGGTTCCCGTCGGCAGCCTTTTGGTGCACCAGCATCTGCGGGCCGTACGGGTCGAGCGGAGAGTCATGGACGACCGAGGTCAGGGTCGACCAGGCGGCCGGGCCCTGGAAGCCGAACTCGGAGACGAAGCGGGGCTGGTAGTTGGCGTAAACCGCGTAGTCGCGGGCGTTCCAGACGTCCCAGATGTGCATCGAGCCGTGCCGGGGGTCGTTCGGGTAGTGGTAGTCGGCGAAGGAGAACGGGCTGCCCGGGGTGTACGGCGTCCCCGGGGCGAGCTCGGCGACCAGCCGGGGCAGCAGGTCGGTGTAGTAGCCGTCGCCCCAGGTCGCCCCCTGCAGCGACGCCCGCCAGCCCCAGTCGACGTAGCCCCAAATGTTCTCGTTGTTGCCGTTCCAGACCACCAGGCTCGGGTGGGTCGCCAGGCGGGTGATCGCCTCGCGCGCCTCAGCCTCGATCTCGCTGCGGAGCGGTTCCTCCTCGCTGTAGGCGGCGCAGGCAAAGAGGAAGTCCTGCCAGACCAGGATTCCCAGCTCGTCGCAGAGGTCGTAGAACTCCTCCCGCTCGTAGATCCCCCCGCCCCAGACGCGGAGCAGATTCATCCCCGCGTCGGCCGCGTCGGTGATCGAGCGGCGATAGGTGTTGGCGTCGAGACGGCTCATCAAGGCGTCGTCGGGGATCCAGTTGGCCCCCTTCACGTAGACGGGCTCGTCGTTCACGTGAAGCACGAACTCGCTGCCGACGGCGTCGGGGGCGGTGCTCAGCCGGACCGTCCGGAACCCGACCCGGTGCTCCCAGGCCGGCCCGCCGTCCACCAGCACCCGGACAGCCGACAGCGGTTGGTCGCCGTGGGGGCGCGGCCCCCCCGCCCGGACGGAGGGGACGGTGGGGGGGGCCCCGCCACTTGCGGTTCCCGCCTCGGCCCCCCCATCCTCCC
>JBPCRP010000052.1:0-41446 GCA_050996715.1 Propionibacteriaceae bacterium | reverse complement strand
GCCGCGCGCAACGAGCGCGAGGCGCGAGCGCGGGCGCAGGCGCGCCGGGAGCGGATGCGCCGCGAGGCCGCCGTCGCGCTCGCCGTCCAGACCGCCGGCCGCTGGCTGGTCGCTCGGGTCGAGGCATCGCTGGCTCGGGCCAGCCTCGAGCGAGCCGGGGCCGAGGCAACCCGCAGCGAGGCCGAGGCCGCTCTGAGCGAGGCCCGGCGCGCGGTCCGGACCCTCGCCGCCGACCTGCAGGGTCTGGTCGACACCGTGCATGCCGACGAGATGGCCCGCGCCCAGCAGCGGATGCGGGTCGAGGCGCTGGCCGAGAAGGCGCTGGCCGACCTAGGGATGGAGGCGGCGGCGCTGGTCCGCGACTACGGACCCGACCAGGCCGTTCCCGTGCTGACGCGCCCGGACGGCACGGCGCTGCTGCTGGACGAGACATCGACAGCCGACGAGCGGCCGGCGCCGGTGCCCTACGTCCGCGAGGACCAGCAGAAGCGTCTTCGTATCGCCGAGCGTCAGCTCTCGGTCCTCGGCCGCGTCAACCCGCTCGCGCTCGAGGAGTTCGCCGCCATGGAGGAGCGGCACGCCTTCCTCGCCGAGCAGCTGGACGACCTGCGCCGGACGCGAGCGGACCTGATGGACATCATCGAAGAGGTCGACGCCCGGGTGGAGCAGGTCTTCGCCGAGGCGTACGTCGACGTCGAGCGGGCCTTCGAACGGGTTTTCTCTCGGCTGTTCCCCGGTGGTGAGGGCCGACTGATCCTGACCGAGCCCGGCTCGTGGCTCAGCACCGGCATCGACGTCGAGGCCCGGCCCGCCGGCAAGAAGGTCAAACGGCTCTCGCTGCTGTCCGGCGGGGAGCGCTCGCTGGTCGCGGTGGCGTTCCTGGTCGCGTTGTTCATCGCCCGGCCGAGCCCCTTCTACATCCTCGACGAGGTCGAGGCGGCCCTCGACGACACCAACCTCGGCCGGCTGCTCGAGATCTATGAGGAGTTGCGCGAGTCGAGCCAGCTGTTGGTGATCACCCACCAGAAGCGGACGATGGAGGTCGCCGACGCGCTCTACGGCGTGACCATGCGCGGCGACGGGGTGTCGGCGGTCATCTCGCAGCGGTTGCGCGACCAGGCCGTCGCCTGACTCGAGATCGGGCTTCTCGAGTCGGGAAGTCAACTGACCCTCAGCCGGGCAGCCGAGCCAGGAGTCGCTGCAGCGGCTCCGGCACCCGAGCGAGGTCGAGAGCCTCCACCAGGACTGCACCGTAACGGATCTTGCGCCCGCTCTGCGTGCCGAGGAAGCGGTGCAGGCGGGCATGCTCGGGCCGCTCGCGCTGGGCGGGTTGGCGGACGAACAACCGGTAGGCGTTCAGGTCACCCTCCGCGTCGAGCACCGCTCGGGTGCGGTCCTCGCCGAGGGCCCGGATCAGCTCGTCCTCGAGGTCGGTGCGACAGACGAAGAAGCCCGCCCCCGCAAGGTCGTCACCGAGCCCGACCCGACGCGCGGCGCGGGCGAACACCGGGGCCTGGGCCTCGTCGACGAGGCCGGTGATCCGGACCACGTCCGCGGTAGCTGAGATCGTGGGGCCGGGTCCGCAGAGTCGCTGCAGGTGGGCACCGATGTTGGTTGCCCCACCCATCGCGACCACAGCGACGGCCTCGGCGGCGAGGTCACGACCCGTCCTGGCGGCCAACGCGCGAACGGCACGCAGGTCACTCTCGCCCTCGACGAGCACGACCGCGCGGGCGTGCTGGAGGTGGAAGTCGACGGTCACGGGTCGACTCTGCCAGCACCCCGTCCCGGTCCACGGATCGTGATCGCACCGATACCGAATCGCCTCTGTGTACTCACGGGGTTTTTGGTCGGGTCGGGCATGATCTGGTTCGGCAGCACCTTTCCCCGTCCGACGCTGCCGCGAAAGGCATCCGTGTTCGTCATCGTCGTGGCCATGCTCACGATCCTCGGGATCACCGCGTGGGTTTTCGGTCTGGTCGCCATGGGAGTACGTGGTCGCGGCCAGGAGCGGGCCCCCGGGATCGCTTCCAGGTTCGCCGAGGCCGCCCGACACTTCAACGGCGAAGCCGAGACCCCCGAGTCGGTGCAGCGCTTCGTCGACAAGCGGCTGGCGCGCTCTCAGGCACGTCAGCACTGAGTGTGCGGGCTGGTCTCACGGCCCGGCCGTTGCGGAGGCCCCCATTAGGCTGATGCGGTGGATCTGACGACTATCTGGTTCGTGCTCGGCGGCATCGTGCTGCTCGCCTTCGTGGTGGTCGGCTTGGTCGCCGTCCAGCGGCGGACGGCGTTGCGCCGGGCCGACGAGCAACGGCAACTGCCGCCGACCGCGCCGGGCGCCTCCATCCAGGACGAGGACGACACCCCCAACGCCGGGGTCGACGTCCTCGAGCCGAGCGATCTCCGTGAACCGGGCGACCTGTTGGAGCCGACCGCGCCGGCCGTCGAGGCCCCCGAGTCGCGAGAGAGCCGGTTGATCCGCCTCCGACGCAAGCTCGCCGGTTCCGACAACGCGCTGAGCCGTGGGCTGCTGGCGCTGCTGGCGCGCGACCGGCTCGACGAACAGACCTGGGAGGACGTCGAGGACACCCTGCTGTCCTCCGACCTTGGGGTCAGCCCGACGACCGAGCTGGTGGCCAACCTCCGCCGCCGACTCTCGGTGGAGGGGGTCGGCGACCCGGCCACGGCGCGCTCGATCCTGCGCGAGGAGCTCGTCGCCCTGGTGAACCCGCAGCTGAACCGCTCGCTGGCCACCACGCGGGGTGAGACCCCGGCCGTGGTGATGGTCGTCGGCGTCAACGGCACAGGCAAGACCACCACCGTGGGCAAGCTCGCCAGGGTTCTGGTGGCCGAGGACAAAGACGTGCTGCTCGGCGCGGCGGACACCTTCCGCGCCGCGGCGGCCGACCAGCTGGAGACCTGGGGTTCGCGGGTGGGGGTGCCGACGGTCCGCGGCGGTGAAGGGGCGGACCCGGCGTCGGTCGCCTTCGAGGCGGTGAAGGTCGGGATCGAGGCCGAGGTCGACGTGGTGATCATCGACACCGCCGGCCGGTTGCACACCAAGACCGGCCTGATGGACGAGCTGGGCAAGGTCAAGCGGGTGATCGAGCGCCAGGCTCCGGTCGGTGAGGTGCTGCTGGTCCTCGACGCCACCACGGGTCAGAACGGCCTCATCCAAGCGCGGATCTTCGCCGAGGTCGTGAACATCACCGGCATCGTGTTGACCAAGCTCGACGGCACGGCCAAGGGCGGGATCGTGGTCCAGGTGCAGCGCGAGCTCGGCGTACCGGTCAAGCTCGTCGGACTCGGCGAGGGCGTGGACGACCTGGCCCCGTTCGACGCCGAGGTCTTCGTCGACGCCCTGTTGGAGCCTGCGCACGCCTGAGTTCTTGGGCTCGAGGTCGGGTCTTCACTCAGCGGCCTGGCGTGCGGCGGTCCTCCTGCCCTGCTGATGCGGGCGAGCCACCCGGCGGCG
The DNA here is from genome assembly GCA_050996715.1 of Propionibacteriaceae bacterium. Classification (GTDB taxonomy): domain Bacteria; phylum Actinomycetota; class Actinomycetes; order Propionibacteriales; family Propionibacteriaceae; genus Microlunatus. The sequence continues at coordinate 37,971 of JBPCRP010000052.1, read as the reverse complement.
ACGAGGGCGAGCGTCAAAACCGTGACGGTGACCCAGACGGCGGTGGCGGTGGCGTCGGCGAAGACGCCGGGGTCGGTCAGGGTCATGGTGGTTCGCCGGGTGCCGAGGCCGGTGGCGAGAGCGGTCCCGCCGACGGCGCTGCCGAGGGCGGCGCCGAGCTGGCGGACGGTGCTCTGGGTGGCCGAGCCGCTACCGGACTGCGCGGTCGGGATGTCGCGCAGGGTGGTCGAGGTCAGCTGAGCCGAGGCGAGTCCCAGCCCGAGACCGTAGGGCAACAGGGCCACCGCGACGGCTCCGGCCGATCCGGTCGTGGTGATGATGGTGGCGGTGGCGGCGGCCCCGGCGATCTCGAGGGCCAGGCCGAGGACGACCGTGCGAGCTGATCCGATGCGGGCAGCGAGGTGCCGTGCGGCCGCCCCGGAGAGAAAGGCGCCGGCGGCCATGGCGGCCAGGATCAGACCTGCACCGAGGGTGGTGAGGCCCAGGGCGGTGACCAGGAACAGCGGCAGGACGAACAACAAGGCGAACTCACCGACGCCGACGAGCATCGCGATGCCGTTACCGAGGGCGAACGTGGGGATGGCGAACAGGCGCACGTCGAGCACCGCGGCCCGCCCCGCGCGGAGACGGCGGCGTTCCCAGACCAGGAACCCCACCAGCATCGCCACGCCGAGGGCCAGCGCGATGGGGACGGGTGAGACCGCGGCGGTGGCCGGCCAGGTCAGGCCGAACACGGACAGGTCAGTCCTGGGGTGCCACCAGCCCAGCGTGCTGCTCTGGATCAGCCCGGCCACGATCAGACCCAGAGCGGCCGCACTGAGCAGTGGGCCGGCGACGTCCACCCCCCGTCGGGCGTCGGCGGCGGGGGATCGGGTCTCGTCGACCAGCCTGACCGCGGCGACGAAGATCGCGATCCCGAGCGGGACGTTGACCCAGAACACCAGCGGCCAACTCGCGACGTGGGTGAGCCAGCCGCCCAGCAAGGGTCCGAGTGCTGCCGCACCCGACATGACCGCACCCCAGATGCCGAAGGCCGCGGCCCGGTCACGTCCCCGGAAGGTGGCGTTGACGCTCGACAGCGTCGACGGCAGCACCAAGGCACCGCCGACGCCCTGCAGAGCCCTAGCGGTGAGCAGTCCCGCGGCGTCGCCGGCCGACGCGGCCAGGATGCTGCCGAGGACGAACACGGCGATCCCGATCAACAGCAGCCGGCGTCGGCCCCACCGGTCGCCGAGCCGGCCGGCGGTCAGCAGCAGCGCGGCGAACACGATCGCGTAAAGGCTGTTCACCCACTGCGCCTCGGGCAGGTCGAGGTGCAGATCGGAGATGATCGCCGGCAGCGCGACCGCCACGATGGTGCCGTCCAGCACGATCATGGCCAGCGCTGCGGCCAGCACCCCGAGTCCGGCCCACGCTCGGCGGCTCGGCGTCGTCGCGTCGGTCGGCTCGACGCCGGGGTGGGTGCTGCCGCTCACGCCCGTGCCGTCAGCGGCGACGTGGTCGCCGGCTGCCGTCCCTGCTCCGCCCGGTCCACCTGCTCGGCCCGGTCCTCGCGGATCCGGCGGCCCAGCACCACGAACAGCAGCACGAAGCCCACCGTGAGCAGGATGTGGCCCATCCCCGAAACCCCCGCCAGAGCGGGGCTGTCCGCGTTCGGGGAGCCGAGGACCTGCAGCGTGCCCTTGGTCGCCAGCCCGCCGGCCGTCAGGGCAAGACCGATGGTCCAGGTCCAGAGGAACCAGCCGAAACGGCGGTCCCGACCGAGCAGGAAGACCCGTTGCAGAGCGAGCAGACCCAGTCCGGCGACCGTGCCCAGCACCAGGGTGTGGGTGTGTACCACACTCAACTGGGTGAAGCCGGTGAACCCGCCGCCGCGGGTCAGCTCTCGATAGGCGAGACCGCTGGCCAAACCGACCGCGGTCCACAGCGCAGCCAACCGGAACAGGATCGGTTCGGCGTTCGTCATGGAAGCTCCTCAAGTTTGCGACATGTGCGTCTCTAACAATCCCGAGTTTATGCTTGGCGACACATTGTCCGCAAGTTAGCGACAGTGACGTCGCTAACAAAGGAGGGTAGTCAGTCGATGCCTAAGATCGACGCGCCGACCGTGGCGGAGCACCGGGCGAACGTGCAGGCCCGTCTCGTCGCCGCGGCCGAGTCGATTCTTCGTTCGGGACCGACCCGCCAGCTGACCGCCGGGGAAGTGAGCAAGGCTGCCGGGATCGCGCGGAACAGCATCTACCGCTACGTCGACTCCGTCGACGACCTGCGCGTCATGGTGGTGGACCGCTATCTTCCCGCGTGGCTGGAGGCGGTCTCGGCCGCGCTGGAAGCCGCCACAGCGCCCGAGGATCGAGTCGTGGCGTGGGTCGAGGCGAACCTCCAGCAGGCGGCAGGCACCGGGCACGGGTGGCTCATGGAGGCAGCCCGTGCTCTGGTGCCGAGCCCGTCGATCGAGGAAGCCGTCGCCCAGGCCCACACCGGTATGCGTGACTCGTTGACCGACGCGTGGCAGCGTCTCCTCGGTCCGAGCCCAGATCGCGTCGCTATCGCAGCCGCGCTCACCGTCGGCATCCTCGACGCGGGTTTCCGCCAGATCGACGCGGATCGGCCGACCGGGCTCGTGGTCCAGATGGGCGTCGACGCCGCTCGCGCCCTGGTCGCCGCCTTCCGCCAGATCTAGCCCGACAGGTCGCCGCACCCGACCCATCGACGTGCGGGCTCGGCCGGATCGATCAGGCGGCGACGGCGGTAGAGACGATCTTTTCAGGAGTCAGTGTGGCCGCGCCCCGAACCCCCGACGAGCTACCGGGCGTCACCACTATTCTGCATGGATGGATCAGCGCGTGCTCGGCCGTACCGAACGTCCCGTCTCCGTTGTCGGACTGGGCACGTGGCAGCTCGGGGCCGACTGGGGTGAGGTGCTCGAGTCCGACGCGCTGGCCGTGCTCGACGCCGCGGTCGAGGAGGGAGTCACCGTCGTCGACACCGCCGACGTGTACGGCGATGGTCGGAGCGAAACCCTCATCGGGCGTTACCTCACCGACCATCCCGATTCCTTGATCACTGTAATGACCAAAATGGGTCGTCGGGTCGACCAGATACCCGAGAACTACACCCTCGACAACTTCCGCGCCTGGACCGACCGGTCGCGGCGCAACCTCGGGGTGGACCAGCTCGACCTCGTCCAGCTGCACTGCCCGCCGACCAGCGTCTACTCCCACGACCAGGTCTACGACGCGCTGGACACCCTCGTCGACGAGGGCCGGATCGGGGCGTACGGCGTCAGCGTCGAGACGTGTGACGAGGCGCTCACCGCGATCTCCCGCCGGGGGACCGCCACGGTCCAGATCATCCTGAACGCCTTTCGCCGCAAGCCGCTCGACGACGTGCTCCCGGCCGCCGAACGCAACGGGGTCGGGATCATCGCACGGGTGCCGTTGGCCAGCGGTCTGCTGAGCGGGCGCTACACCGCCGAGACGACGTTCGCCGCGAACGACCACCGCACCTATAACCGCCACGGTGAGGCCTTCGACCAGGGTGAGACGTTCTCGGGGGTCGACTTCACCAGCGGGGTGCGGGCCGCCCAGGAGTTCACCCGGCTGGTCGGGGAGTTGCCATTCTCGGCCACCCCCGCGCAGGCCGCGCTGGCCTGGGTCATTCAGCAGCCCGGCGTGACCACGGTGATTCCCGGCGCGCGCTCACCCGAGCAGGCCCGGCTCAGCGCCGCCGCGTCCGGACTCCCTGCCCTCCCCGCGGACTTCCTGGCGGCGGTGGCCGAGCTCTACGACCGCGAGCTCCGGGCCTCGATCCACCCGCGCTGGTGACCTCAGCGGGCGCTCTGCAGCAGCCCGAGTCGGCGAAGAGCTCGAAGAACCCATCCACCTGGTCCAGGCGGGCCTCATCGATGCGCAGGTCCTGGCCGGTAGCCCGGGCAAGATCCCAGCCGTGCACCGTCAACTCGGGGCCCGGGGTCACTGCGTCGAGCTGGTCGTGGCGCACGCCGACCAGGTCGGGTCACCGATATCGAGCGTCGGACCGTCGCGAACGCATCGTGACGGCCGGATCTCACCTCGAGACGAGGGCCGCCGGAAGACGCGTGCTCACAGGACATGGCCGCCGTTGACGGTGACGGTCTGGCCCGTCACGAAGGCGCCGGCGTCGGAGATGAGGTAGGCGACCATCGCGGCCACGTCCGCCGGGACACCCATCCGGCCGAGCGGGACCTCCGCCTCGTACGCGGTGACGTCGACCCCCGCGTGGCGCTCGACGGGGATCCAGCCCGGGGCGACGACGTTGACCGTGACGTGGTCTGGTCCGAGCTCCTTGGCCCAGATCTTGACCAGGCCGAGCTGGGCGCTCTTGGCCGCGACGTAGGCCGAGGAGGCGGGCAGCGCCCGGTCGATCATGTCCGAGCCGATCATCACCACCCGGCCGCCGCCGCGGGCCCGGAACGACGGCAGCGCGGCCTTGACCAGCAGTGTGGGGCTCTTGACGAAGTACTCGAGCTGGTCCAGGTGGGCTCGCCAGCTCAGCTCGTCGAGCCGGAGCCCGGGTTGGGGACCGGTGGCGTTGGCCACCACGGCACCGACGGGGCCGAGCCTCTTGGTGGTCGCTGCGATCAGCCGGCTCACGCCGTCCTCGTCGGTGACGTCGGCGTGCAACGCCTCCGCCGTCCCACCGGTGGCCCGGATGCTGGCGACCACGGCGTCGGCCCCCGCAGCGTCGGAGCGGTAGTTCACGGCGACGGCCCAGCCGTCGACGGCGACCCGGCGGGCGATGGCGGCGCCGAGACCTCGAGAGGCCCCGGTCACGATGGCCGCCAGCCGGGGCGGGGAAGGTCGGGGGTCGGTCACGGGCTCAGCGTAGGACCGGCCGGGGGACGAGGGTGTCGACGTCCTTCCGGGCCCGGCCCGGAGCGCAGGATCCGTCGGGGCGACCGCTGCGTGAGTAGGCTGACCCGAGCGTCCGCCCGGTGGTGGGCGACCCCAGACCGCCCGATTTGTACGTGATCCAGAGCTGAGCGAGGCCACACCGTGTTCGACACCCTCCAGGACCGGCTGGCGGCGACCTTCAAGGGTCTCCGCGGCAAGGGTCGGCTGTCCGAGGCCGATATCGACGCGACCGCGCGGGAGATCCGGGTCGCGCTGCTCGAGGCCGACGTCAACCTCGCGGTGGTCAAGGACTTCGTGGCCGCGGTCAAGGAGCGGGCCCGCAGCGAAGAGATCTCCGGTGCCCTCAACCCGGCCCAGCAGATCATCAAGATCGTCAACGAGGAGCTCGTCGGGATCCTCGGCGGCGAGACCCGCACCGTCCGCTTCGCCAAGCGGCCGCCGACGGTGATCATGCTCGCCGGCTTGCAGGGTGCCGGCAAGACGACCCTGGCGGGCAAGCTCGCGGTCTGGCTGAAGGGCCAGGGTCACTCACCGCTGCTGGTCGCGGCCGACCTGCAGCGCCCGAACGCGGTCACCCAGCTCCAGGTCGTCGGCCAGCGGGCCGGGGTCCAGGTGTACGCCCCGGAGCCCGGCAACGGGACCGGCGACCCCATTGCGGTGGCCACGAGCTCGATGGCCGAGGCCGAGCGTCGGCTCTTCGACGTGGTGATCGTCGACACCGCCGGCCGGCTGGGCATCGACGCCGAGCTGATGCAGCAGGCCGCCGACATCCGCGACGCCGTCCACCCCGACGAGGTGCTGTTCGTGGTCGACGCCATGATCGGCCAGGACGCGGTGAACACCGCGAACGCCTTCGCCCAGGGGGTCGGCTTCGACGGCGTCGTGCTGACCAAGCTCGACGGTGACGCCCGCGGTGGTGCCGCGCTGTCGATCGCCCGGGTGACCGGGAAGCCGATCATGTTCGCCTCCAACGGCGAGGGCCAGCAGGACTTCGACGTCTTCCACCCCGACCGGATGGCCAGCCGGATCCTGGGCATGGGCGACATGCTCAGCCTGATCGAGCAGGCCGAGAAGACCTTCGACGCCGAGCAGTCAGCCAAGGCCGCGGCCAAGATCGCCAGCAAGGGTGGCGGTGAGTTCGGGCTCGCGGACTTCCTGCAGCAGATGCAGATGGTCCGCAAGATGGGTCCGCTCTCCAAGATCTTGGGGATGCTCCCGGGCATGGGCGAGATGCGCGAGCAGATCAACGGCATCGACGAGCGCGAGGTCGACCGGATCGAGGCGATCATCCACTCCATGACGCCGGCCGAGCGCGATCACCCCAAGATCATCGACGGCTCCCGTCGGGCCCGGATCGCCAAGGGCTCGGGGATGGCGGTGTCCGACGTGAACAGTCTGGTCACCCGGTTCTTCGAGGCCCGCAAGATGATGAACTCGCTGGCCACCGGCAAGGGGATGCCGGGGATGCCCGGGATGCCCGGTGCCGGCGGCGGGCCCAAGAAGCCGGTGGCCAAGAAGCAGCAGAAGAAGGGCCACAAGGTCTCGGGCAACCCGGCCAAGCGTACGGCCAACCCCGCGACCGACCAGCCCGCCGTCGACCCCGCCGCCGCGTTCGGGGCGCCGCAGATGGATGAGAAGCAACTGCAGGACGCGATGAAGGACTTCGAGCTGCCGGCCAACCTGCGCGGGATGTTCGGCCAGAAGTAGCCCCGAGGTTCGCGTGCGCATGCCTCGCTTCTGCCTGGACGGCGTCTGGTTGGCCCGTCTCGATCATGGTGACGAGCGCGAACGACGCTGGCTGGTGGACGGTCAGCTGACGTCGGAACCGGTGCCCGACGCGACGGTGATCACCGGCTGGGTGCTGCCCGGCCTGGTCGACGCCCACTGCCACGTCGGGCTGGACGCGCACGGAGCCGTACCGCCGGCCGAGAGCGAGGCTCAAGCGCTGGCCGACCGGGCGGCCGGAGCGCTGCTGCTCCGCGACGCCGGCTCACCGGCCGACACCCGCTGGATCGACGACCGGCTCGACCTGCCCAGGATCATCCGGGCCGGGCGGCACATCGCCCGCCCCAAGCGCTACCTCCGCAACTACGCCGACGAGGTCGACCCCGCCGACCTGGTGACCGCCGTCGAGCGGCAGGTGGCCCGCAGCGACGGCTGGGTCAAGCTGGTGGGGGACTGGATCGACCGCGACGTCGGCGACCTGACCCCCCTCTGGCCGGTCGAGCTGGCCCGGCTCGCGATCGACCGAGCCCACGAGCTCGGCGCCCGGGTCACCGCCCACGTGTTCGGCGAGCAGGCGGCCACCGAGCTCGTCGAGGCCGGGATCGACGGCATCGAGCACGGCTCCGGGCTGACCGACCCCACCATCGCGCTGATGGCCGAGCGGCAGGTCGCGCTGGTCCCGACGCTGGTCCAGCTGGAGAACTTCCCCTCCTTCGCGGCCGCGGCCGACGCCAGGTTCCCGACGTACGCTGCCCACGTGCGCGCGTTGTACGCCTCCCGGCACCAGGTCATCGGCGCCGCGATCGACGCGGGCGTGCCCGTCTACGCCGGGACCGACGCGGGCGGCTACCAGCCCCACGGACGCGTGGGTGACGAGATCGGCGAGCTGGCCCGGATCTGCTCCTCGACCTACGCCCTCGGCGCCGGTTCCTGGCGCGCCCGCGCGTGGCTCGATCGCGACCTGCACGCTCGGGGGGAGGCGGGGGAGATCGCCGCCGGCCGCGCCCCGGACCTGGTCGTCTACCCCACCGATCCGCGGACCGACCTGGCCGTCCTGGCCCACCCCTCGGCGATCTTCCTGCGCGGTGTCCGGGTCGCCTGATGGCGACGTGGGCTCGGCGCAACGAAACTGGACGGTCGGGAGCGTGGGACCTCGACCTATGCTGCTCGCGTGCGTCGGCTGAGCCTGTCCCGGCCCGCTCGACGCGGGTGTCTGCTGCTGGCGGCCGTCCTGGTGGGGCTGCTCAGCGTCGTTGGAGGGCCCCGAAACGTTCCTGCGGGAACGTTTTTCTCCCCCGTCCCGGCGGCGGCCGCTGACGTCACGGTCACCCAGACCGACCTGAGGGTCCCGGGCACGCCCGAGGCCGACGGCACACCCGTGTCGCTCGATGCGACGATCCTCGAGACCGCCGGCACCGAGCCCCGACCGGCGATCGTGCTCAACCACGGCTTCGGCGGAACGAAGGCCGACACGTTCACCATCGGTCGCACCCTGGCCCGCAAAGGCTACGTGGTGATCGCCTGGACCCAACGGGGCTTTGGACGCTCCGGCGGCAAGATTCACCTCGACGACCCGGCCTACGAGGGTAAGGACGCCGTCGCGATGGTCGACCTCGCCGCCTCGCGGTCCGAGGTGGCCAAGGACGGTACCGACCCGGTCGTCGGGTTCGCCGGCGCATCGTACGGCGGGGCCATCTCGCTCGTCGCCGCCGGCCTGGACCCGCGGATCGACGCGATCGTGCCCGGTTTCACCTGGCACAACCTCAACGAGGCCTTCTTCCCGCAGTACGCCGTCACCAGCGCCGACCAGCGCGGCCCGGCCGACGTCGTCCCGGTCACCGACGTCGGAGTGTTCAAGCAGCGCTGGGCTTCTCTGTTCTTCGCCGGCGGCAACGGCACCGACCGCGGCGACCCGGGGTCAGCGGACGCCACCTGCGGCCGGTTCGCGGCCGACGTCTGCGCCGGCTACCGGCGGGCGGCCACGACGGGAACGGGCTCGGCGGACCTGCGCAGACTGCTCGACCGCGCCGGCGCACCGAGCCTGCTGTCCAAGATCACCGCCCCGACCCTGCTGATCCAGGGCGAGTCGGACACCTTGTTCCCGCTCGACCAGGCCGAGGCCAACGCCCGCGGGCTCCCGGCGTCCACCACCACGGCGATCACCTGGGACGCGGGGGGCCACGACACCGGGATCGACCTCGACACCAGCCAGCTCAGCGAATGGTTCGGCCGCTACCTCAAACACGACGGCAGCCCGGTCGACACCGCCTTCCGGTACGCCGTCCCGCAGACCTCGCTGGTCGGCGACGTCGGCGGCAACAACACCCCCGAGGTACGGCGACTGCCGGCCTACCCGGGCCTCCACGGCGCCCCGTTCGCCACCCGCAGCGTCGCGCTGACCGGTGACCCGCAGCCCGTCGGGTCCCCGCCCGGCGGCAGCCCGGCGGCGCTGACCAACCTGCCCGGCACCGGCGGTGCGCTCCGCGGGTTGTCCACCGTGGGCGGCTATGCCCTGGGGGTGTTACCCGACCAGTCCGCGGTGTTCACCAGCACCGCCGTCGACGGTCCGCTCCGCCTTACCGGGAGCGGCCGGGTCGACCTGCGCGTCACCTCCGACACCACCAGCGCGACCCTGTTCGTGTCGTTGTGGGACCTCGGCCCCGACCGCACCACCTCCACCTCCACCGCCACCCCCGCCGGGGCCGGGGCCGGGACCGGGACCGACGGGGCTGCCGGTCGCAGCGCGGCCCCCTCGTCCGCTGTGCTGCCGCAGCTCGCCGTGGCCCCGGTCGCCGTTCGCGGCCTCACGCCCGGCACCGCCCAGACCATCCGGGTCGCGCTGCCGCCGGTCTCCCACGAGGTCCCGGTCGGCCATCGGGTGCAGCTCGTGGTCGCCAGCACCGACCAGGCGTACGCCGTCCCGCGCAGCGCCGCGGTCTACCAGATCGGGCTCGTGGGCGGGTCGGTCGTGCTGCCGCTGGTCGACGGGGTCTCCACTACCTCTGCCCTCGACGTCCCGCTGGCGTTGGTGATCGTGGTGGCCGCCCTGGTCCTTGCGTCCGTGGTCGCCCTGGTGATCAGCATCCTGCGCCGCCGGGCGGTGCACGCCCGAGCGGACCTGCGCGACGTCCCCCTGGTCGTCGACGGCCTGGTGAAGACCTACAGGTCCGCTGGTGCCGGGGGTGGGTTCAAGGCCGTCGACGGGGTCTCGTTCCGGGCCGAACCCGGGCAGGTCGTGGGTCTGCTCGGTCCCAATGGCGCCGGTAAGACCACCACCTTGCGGATGCTCGTCGGGTTGATCCGACCCGACGCCGGGGAGATCTTCGTCCAGGGCGAGCCCGTGCACGCCGGCGCCGACGTGCTGGGCTCGGTCGGCGCACTGATCGAGGGTCCCGGCTTCCTGCCGCATCTCACCGGGATCCAGAACCTGCGGGGTTACTGGGACGCGACCGGTCGCCCCGCGATGGAGGCCCATCTCGAGGAGACGCTGGCCATCGCCGGGTTGGGCAGCGCGGTGCATCGCAAGGTCCGCGGCTACAGCCAGGGGATGCGTCAACGACTCGGTATCGCCCAGGCCATGCTCGGGCTGCCGGCCCTGCTGCTGCTGGACGAGCCCACCAACGGGCTCGACCCGCCCCAGATCAAGGCCATGCGGAGGGTGCTGGCCGACTACGCCGCGGCCGGCCGTACGGTCGTGGTCAGCTCGCACCTGCTGGCCGAGGTCCAGCAGACCTGCAGCCACGTCGTGGTGATGAACCAGGGCCGGGTCGTGCTCGTCGGGTCGACCGCCGAGCTGACCGCCAGCAACGACGTCACCCTGATCGGCCTCGCCGACCCGGCCCAGACGGAGCGCGCGGCAGCCGTGATCGCCCGGGCCGGTGGGCGGGCCGAGCTCGACGAGGACGGGTTGCGGGTGCACGGCGGGCTGCCCCGTCCCGAGCTCGTCGCCGCCCTGGTCGACGCCGGGATCAGGATCGACGCGGTGGACGGTCACCGGCAGCTGGAAGAGGTCTTCATGAGCCTGGTCGGGGAGTCCACGCCATGAGCAGCGTTCCCTCCCCGACGATTCGGCGTCGGTCGCGTCCGCTGCCCATCCGGGTCGAGATCGGCCGCCAGCTGCGGCGCCGCCGAACCCAGGGCATCTTCGGCTTTCTCGTAGTCCTGCCGGTGATCCTGTGGGCCGCGTTCACCATCGGCGGGAACGACGACCCGAGCGCTGCTCCCGGATTCGTGGATCTCGCCCAGGAGAGCGGGGCCAACCTGGTCGTGTTCGCCCTCTTCGCCTCGACCGGCTTCCTCTTCATCGTGGTCACCGCGCTCTTCGCCGGGGACACGGTGCCGTCGGAGGCGAGCTGGTCGAGTCTGCGCTACCTGTTGACCGCCCCGGTCCGCCGCGGCCGCCTGCTGCGCCAGAAGATCCTGGTCGCCATCCTCTCCACGGTGGTGGCCCTGGTGTTCCTCCCGCTGTGGACGCTGCTGGTCGGCGGTGTCGCGTACGGCTGGGGCAGCTACGTGGGCCCCACCGGTGACCAGCTGAGTCTTCGCACGTTCCTGGTCCGACTCGTCGTCATCGTGGTCTACCTGCTGCTCAACCTCGCCCAGGTCGGGGCCATCGCCTTCGCCCTCGGGGTGTGGACCGACGCGCCGCTCGCGGCGGTCGGCGGTGCCGTCCTCATCATGATCGTGTTCTTGATCCTGGACTCGATCACCGCGCTCGGCTCGATCCGACAGGGGTTCCCGGGGCACTACGCGTTTGCCTGGGCCGACGCCCTGGCGCCGGAGGTCGTGTGGTCGCAGATGGCGCAGGGTGCACTTTGGTCGGTGGGCTGGACGGTGCTGCTGCTCTCGGTCGCCGTCTGGCACTTCCTGCGTAAGGACGTCACCAGCTGAGGCGCGCGCTGCGTGAGGACGGCGGCACTCCGGCGCTCGGTTTCCGCATCCGTCCGAGCTCTGGCAGACTGGAGGGCGAATCCGTGCTGTGCGGCGCCCTCTCATCGCCAAACGTACGGATCCATCCGGGACGTGTGACCGTGTCCCCACACCGGTACGCCGTCTCACCCAACTGTCAGGGGCTGTCCCTGGCGTGTCCCACAGGAGAAACCACCCACCGTGGCCGTCAAAATCCGTCTGAAGCGTCTGGGCAAGATCCGGTCGCCGCACTACCGCATCGTCGTTGCCGACGCCCGCACCAAGCGGGACGGGCGTTCGATCGAAGAGATCGGTAAGTACCATCCCAAGAACGACCCGTCGTTCATTGAGGTCAACTCCGAGCGGGCCCAGTACTGGCTGTCGGTCGGCGCGCAGCCGACCGAGTCGGTGATCGCCTTGCTCAAGCGGACCGGCGACTGGCAGACGTTCTCCGGCGACACCTCGCCGTCGGGCGTGGACCCGCAGCCGGTGAAGAAGGACAAACTCGACGCCTTCAACGCCGCGTTGGCCGAGGCCGGCAGCGAGCCCAGCTCCGCCGCCATCTCGCGCTCCAAGAAGTCGCCCTCAGCCGAGGCCACCCCGGCCGCCGACGCCGATTCGGGCACCGCGGGCGCGGCCGAGGCGGGCGCAGCCGACGCCGAGACCACCAGCGGGTCCTGACCCGTGCTGTCCGACGCGCTCGAGCACCTTGTCCGGGGCATCGTCACCAACCCCGACGACGTCCAGGTCCGCGACAAGGACGTGCGCCAGGGCCGGATGCTCGAGGTTCGGGTCAACCCCGAGGACATCGGCAAGGTGATCGGCCGCAACGGCCGCACCGCGACCGCGCTGCGCACCGTGGTCACCGCCCTCGCGGGCCGGGATTCGGTGCGGATCGACTTCGTCGACGTCGACCGGCGCGACTCCGATCGACGTGGCGGTGGCCGCGGCGGTCGGGGTGGTCGGCCTCGGCGCTGAGCTGTCCGGCTGTTCCCGGGACCGCCTTTTTGACGAAAGTGGTCACGAACGACCCGGGACACACCGTTCCCGCTGTCGATCGTGACCACTTTCAGTTCGTGTCTCCACGTGCTGGAAGGTGTGACCCGTGAGCGAGTCGGTCGAGGTGATCGTCGGGGCGATCGGGCGGGCTCACGGCATCCGCGGTGACGTGGCGATCGACGTCCGGACCGACGAACCGGACCGCCGGTTCGCCGACGGCGCCCGACTTCGCACCTCCACCGGAGGGGTATTGACCGTGGCTTCGAGCCGGTGGCACTCCGGCCGCCTGCTGGTCCACTTCGTCGAGCTGGCCGACCGCACCGCCGTCGAGACGGCCCGCGGGCAGACGCTGCTGGTCGACGTCCCCGCCGACCAGACTCCCGACGACACCGCCGAGTACTACGACCGACAGCTCGTCGGGCTGGCCGTGCTGAACAGCGACGGTACGCCGGTCGGTCGGGTCACCGCCGTGCTGCACCTGCCGCTGCAGGACGCCCTGGAGGTCGAGCTCGAGGGTGCCGAGCACCAAACAGGACAGGCCAGCCGGATCGTTCCCTTCGTGACCGCGCTCGTTCCGACGGTCGACCTGGTGGCCGGACACGTACGCCTGGCCGAGGTCCCCGGTCTGCTGAGCGACCTTCCCGACGACGCGTCGCAGGACCCGGCGTGACGTTGCGCGTCGACGTCGTCACGATCTTTCCCGACTACCTGGCGCCGATCCGACTCTCGCTACCCGGCAAGGCGATCAGCTCGGGGCTGGTCGAGCTGGCCGTTCACGATCTCCGACGCTGGACCGACGACCGGCACCGCAGTGTCGACGACACCCCCTACGGCGGCGGTGCCGGCATGGTCATGACCCCCGAGCCGTGGGGTCGCGCCCTCGACGAGCTCGTCCCCGACTCGAGGGCGCCGGACCCGACTGGGCCCCGCCTCATCATGCTCACTCCTTCCGGTCGGCTCCTCGACCAGACCTTTGCGGCCGAGCTGGCCACCGAGGCCCACCTGGTGCTCGCCTGCGGACGCTACGAGGGCTTCGACGCCAGGATCGCGGCCCACGCCCGGGCGCGGATGCGGGTCGACGAGGTGAGCATCGGCGACTACGTGCTCAACGGTGGCGAGGCCGCCGCGCTCGTCCTGCTCGAGGCCGTCGTACGGCTGGTGCCCGGCGTGGTCGGCAACCCGGCATCGCTGGCCGAGGAGTCCCACGCACCCGAGCACCGGGGCCTGCTGGAGTACCCCGGCTACACCAAGCCGCCGCACTGGCGCGGCCTCGACGTCCCGCCGATCCTGTTCTCCGGTCACCACGCCCGCATCGCAACCTGGCGGACCGAGCAGGCGCGCACCCGCACCGCGGAACGACGTCCGGACCTGCTCCCCCCCGACGAGCGCACGGGAGTGCAGATCACCGTCGCCGAGGCGACCGACGCCGGAGAGGTGCTCACCGTGCAGCGGGCCGCCTTCCTGGGCGAAGCCCGGCTCCTGGGCACGACCGACCTCCCGCCGCTGACCGAGACCCTGGTCGAGGTGGCGGAGGCGCTGGTGGCTCAGAGGGTGCTGGTGGCGCGCCGCGGTGCCCGTGTCGTGGGTGCGGTCCGCGGACGCCAGCGGGGCTCGGTATGGGAGGTGGGACGGTTGGCCGTCGCTCCCGACGAGCAGGGGCAGGGGACGGGAAGTCGGCTGCTGACCGCGATCGAGGAGGCGGCGCCCGCGGGTGTCACGACCTTCCGGTTGGACACCGGAACCGTCAGCGCAGGCAACGTCGGGTTCTACTCCCGACGGGGGTACGGCGAGACGGGCCGCCGGATCTTCGGGCCGCACGTCATCGAACTGGTGATCTTGGAGAAGCCACGCGCAGCTGCCGCAGATCGGTGATTCATCGACGAACGGGTTAATTCATCGTCGAACTATTGGAAGGTTTCTTGCATAGTCGGGAACGTTCGGGAGAAGTCTTGCCATATGTCCGCGGACTCGTCTAGCGTGCGCTACGTCACAGCCGGGTCACAGCCTTGACCCAGGTTCATCAGATGGAGGTCGGATGCGGCGCAGAATGCTCGCCCTTGCGGGGGTAGTAGCGGCAACAGGACTGGTGTTCGGCGGCGGAGGGATCGCTTCGGCGGGTCCCACCAGCCAGCCCCCGGTCAGCGGTGGGAACGAGCAAGGGCCGGTGCAGTCTCCGACGGCCAAGGGCGACAAGGTGCGTGACGAGCTGCCCAACGCGGCCGAGGACAAGCGTCGGGCGCTCCGTGAGCGCGCCCTGACCATGGTCCTCAAGGGTGAGGCGAAGGTCGAGACCAAGAACGGCTCGCAGGTGGTCAAGATCGGCACCAAGAAGGCGACGTTGTCCAGGGCGCAGGAGGCCCAGGTCCGCCGCGGCGTCGCGGTGCGGGCCCGGACCGTCGACCAGTACGTCGAGCTGTCGCGCGACAAGACGGACAAGATCTTCGTGGTGCTGGCGGAGTTCGGCGACACCCGGGCGACCGACATCGACCCCAGGTACGGCGACGTGGACACCAACACGGCGATCCCCGGGCCGACCACCTTCGACGGACCGCTGCACAACGCGATCCCCGAGCCCGACCGGAGCACCGACAACTCCACCATCTGGCGCAAGAACTTCAGCGCCGACTACTTCCGCAACATCTACTTCGGTCGGGGCCAGTCGCTCGCGACCTACTACGAGAAGCAGTCCTCGGGTCGCTACAGCGTCGAGGGTGAGGTCACCGACTGGGTCAAGGTCAAGTACAACGAGGCACGCTACGGTCGCAGCGACGGGTTCCCCTGCGCCAGCAACGTCTGCTCCAACACCTGGAACCTGCTGACCGACTCCCTCACCCAGTGGGTGGCGGACCAGAAGGCCAAGGGCCGCACCACCGCCGAGATCACCGCGGACCTCAAGGGCTTCGACCAGTGGGACCGCTACGACTACGACGGTGACGGCAACTTCAACGAGCCGGACGGGTACCTCGACCACTTCCAGGTCGTCCACTCCGGTGGCGACCAGGCCGACGGGGACCCCAATCAGGGTGAGGACGCGATCTGGTCCCACCGCTGGTACGCCTACAGCAACCTGGCCGGTCAGACCGGTCCGTCGACCAACCCCCTCGGTGGCACGCAGATCGGTGACACCGGCCTGTGGGTGGGTGACTACACAATCCAGCCCGAGAACGGTGGTCTGTCGGTCTTCGCGCACGAGTACGGTCACGACCTCGGTCTGCCCGACCACTACGACACCGCGGGTGGACCGGACAACGCTGTGAACTGGTGGACCCTGATGGCGCAGAGCCGCGCCCGCAAGGCCACCGACGTCGGGATCGGCACCCGCCCGGCCGATCTCGGTGTCTGGGACAAGCTCCAGCTGGGCTGGCTCGACTACGAGACCGCCGTGGCGGGTCAGAAGAAGACTTTCAAGCTCGGCCCGCACGAGTACAACTCGAGCAAGCCGCAGGGTCTGGTCGTGGTGCTACCCGACAAGCAGGTGACCACAACACTGGTCACGCCGGCGAGCGGCACGAAGCAGTGGTGGAGCGGGTCGGGCAACAACCTCTCCAGCAGCCTGACGCGGACGGTGGCGGTGCCGTCCGGCTCGTCTCAGCTGAGCTTCAAAGCCAACTACGACATCGAGGAGGGCTACGATTACGCCGTCCTGCAGGTCGACGACGGCAGCGGCTACCAGAACGTCGAGACCAGCCTGTCCACCGTGGCGGCCAACCAGGGCATCGACGGCAGCTCCGGTGGGGCCTACGTCAACGGCACCGCGGACATGTCGGCTTTCGCCGGCAAATCGGTGACGTTGCGGTTCCGCTACGTGACCGACGGCGGTGCTGCCGGCAACGACCTCGTGGCCGGGAACGACGGGTTGTTCCTCGACGACATCGCCCTGAAGACCGGCAGCACGACGGTGTTCAGTGACGGGGCCGAGAACGGGGCAAACGGCTGGACCGCCGACGGGTTCACCGCGGTCGGGGCCTCGATCACCAAGGCCTACGACCAGTTCTATCTGGCGAGCAACCGCACCTACGAGTCCTACGACCAGTACCTGCGGGCGGGGCCGTACAACTTCGGCTTCCCGGACACGCCCGACAAGGTGGAGTTCTTCCCCTACCAGACGGGTCTGCTCGTCAACTACTGGGACACCTCCTTCAGCGACAACAACGAGTCGGTGCACCCCGGAGGTGGTCTGGTCCTGCCGATCGACTCCCGACCAGACACCGTCTACAACCTCGAGGGCACGCCGTGGCGAGGTCGGATCCAGACCTATGACGCGCCGTTCTCGCGGCAGAAGGCGGACTCGTTCACGTTGCACATCAACGGCAAGCCAAGCTACGTCCGGGGCAAGGCCGCCCAACCCCTGTTCGACGACACGCGGTCCTATTGGCGAGCCGAGCAGCCCACCGTCGGGGTCAAGACCCCCGGCGTCGGGGTCACGCTGCGGGTCACCAAGCAGGACAACACGTCGCTGACGGTCCGGCTTGGGGCCAGTCCGAACAAGAAGGTCGTCACCACTCACCGGGTGACCAAACCGTAAGTCCGAGAACGGCGCCGTCCCTCAGGGGGCGGCGCCGTTCGCCCGTCCCGCCTGCCCACCCCCGTCCCGCCTGCCCACCGCTGACGCAAGTGGTCACAGACGACCCGGGACACCCCGTGACGGTGCCGAGAACTGACCAGTTACTGGTCAGTAACGGGCAGGGGGTCCCGGGGTGGTCAACCCGGGTCAGCCGGTGGCGAGCTTCCGCAACCGGACCAGGCTGCCGTTGAAACGGTCCTTGTCGATGGTGGTGCCGGAGTACTGCCAGAACGTGTAGTAGCCCCAGCCGCCGGGCAGCGTGCCCGCCGAGCTGGCGTATCGGGCTACCCAGAGCGGGTTCTTGGTACGGAACGCCGTCGTGTTGCCCGTGCAGGTGCGCCACCAGTCGGCGGTGGTGTAGATGACCGCGTCCCGTCCCGTGCGCTTCTTGTACCGGGTGGTGAACGAATTGATCCACGACACCATCGAGCGCTGGCTGAACCCGTAGCAGGTGGAGCCGTAGGGGTTGTATTCGATGTCCAGTACGCCGGGCAGGGTCTTGCCGTCCCTGGACCAGCCACCTCCGCGCGCAACGAAGTAGTCGGCCTGGGCGGCACCGCTGCTGCGCGAGGGGATGGCGAAGTGGTAGGCACCCCGGATCATCCCGGCCTTCGCCGACCCCCCGTACTGACGAGCGAAATAAGGGTTCCGGTAGGAGGTGCCCTCGGTGGCCTTGACGTAGGCGAACTGCTTGCCCTGGGATCGGTAGCTGGTCCAGTTCAGGTTGCCCTGGTAGCTCGCGACGTCGATGCCGTAAACCCGGTTCGGCGCGGCCGCGGGCGTCACTCCACGCCCGGTCGAGCTGAGCGTCACGGGCGCCTTCTTGGCCGTGCTCGCGGAGGCCTGCTTGTCGTACCAGCCCATGGTCGCATTACCGGGCTGCAGGTGAGCGCGGCGGGCGGCTGCCGTCAGGTTGGGCTTGGTCGCGGATGCCCGCGCGGCCCGCTCCGACGGGGCGGGCGCGCCGGTGGGATCCGCCGCCGCCAGGGGGGCATTGGCGAGCAGGCCGAGGGTGACCCCCGCGGCGAGCAGCGGGACGGTGGCGCGCAGGGCGGCCAGCCGACGGCGGCCGGGAACGGCGGAGACAGGGGACAGGGGGGACATCGAAGAGCTCCTCTGGTCGGTGAACGTGTCATCGCCTCGGCGACTCTGCCGCCCCGTCCCCCCGGGTACGTCCGATGATTCGGAAACAGTAGGCCAGCCCGAGCCGTTCGTCACGTTGCCTGGTGATTCACAGAATGGATTCAGGTCCTCATGAGACCAATCCCACAACTGGTAAGGGCGGCCTCCCTTCGCATTGCGCAAGGCCCCGGCCTAATCTTGGGCTCGTGGCAACGATCCAGCTGACGGCGCACCAGAAGGCCGTTCGATCCTCGGTTGCGCTCAAGGCGCTGATGGCCGTGAGCGGTCTGATCATGGTCGGCTATCTGCTGGCTCACATGTACGGCAACCTCAAGGCCTTCGCCGGCCAGCAGGCCTTCGACGGTTACAGCCACCACTTGCGGGTGATCGGCGAGCCGGTGCTGCCGCACACGGGTCTGCTGTGGATCATTCGGGTGGTGTTGCTCGCCGCGGTGATTAGCCACGCGATCTCCGCTATCGCGCTGTGGCGACGTGCTCACACGGCCCGGGGCGGGGCGAGCACCATGAAGACGCGCTACTACAGCAAGGGCGCCAAACGCGGCGTCCAGCGTTCTTACTCCAGCTTCACCTTGCGTTGGGGTGGGATCGTGATCCTGCTCTTCGTGATCTACCACATCCTGCACCTGACCCTCGGGGCGATCCACCCCGGCGGCGGGTCCGACAGCCCCTACCAGCGCTTGGTCAACGGCTTCCAGGTCCCGTGGGTCGTGATCTCCTACACGGTCGCGATGCTGGCGGTGGGCCTGCACCTGCGGCACGGCGTCGCCAGCGCTTTGACCACCCTGGGTGCGAACACCAGCGCAACCTCCCGCAAGCGACTCAACCAGTTGGCTTACGTGGTGTCCGGCGCGATCACCATCGGCTTCTTGCTCATTCCCTTCGGTGTCGTCGTCGGCATCATCCACTAGAGACCACCCGAGAGGATTTGAGATGAGTGATCTCCCTAGCTTGGACGCCGACTCCATCTACACCGAAGGTGCGCCGATCGTCGACGCGAAGGCACCCGAGGGGCCGATCGAGACGCGCTGGGACCGCCGCCGGTTCTCCGCCAAGCTGGTCAACCCCACCAATCGACGCAAGCTGAGCGTGATCATCGTCGGTACCGGTCTGGCCGGGGCCTCCGCGGCCGCCACCCTCGGCGAGGCTGGCTATCACGTCAAGAGCTTCTGCTACCAGGACAGCCCGCGTCGCGCACACTCGATTGCCGCCCAGGGTGGGATCAACGCCGCGAAGAACTATCGCAACGACGGCGACTCGATCTACCGGCTCTTCTACGACACGGTCAAGGGTGGCGACTTCCGCAGCCGGGAGTCCAACGTCTACCGTCTCGCCCAGACCAGCGTGGAGATCATCGACCAGTGCGTCGCCCAGGGCGTGCCGTTCGCCCGGGAGTACGGCGGGCTGCTCGACAACCGGTCGTTCGGTGGCGTGCAGGTGTCCCGCACCTTCTACGCCCGCGGGCAGACGGGTCAGCAGCTGCTGATCGGCGCCTATCAGGCCCTCGAGCGTCAGATCGCGGCCAAGACCGTCGAGATGCACACCCGGCACGAGATGCTCGAGTTGATCGTCGTCGACGGCAAGGCGCGCGGCATCGTCGTCCGCGACATGGTGACCGGGCAGATCGAGACCCACTTCGCCGACGCGGTCGTGCTGGCCAGTGGTGGCTACGGCAACGTCTACTACCTGTCGACCAACGCGATGGGGTGCAACGTCACGGCCAGCTGGCGTGCGCATCGCAAGGGGGCCTACTTCGCCAACCCCTGCTACACGCAGATCCACCCGACCTGCATCCCGGTGAGCGGCGACTACCAGTCGAAGCTCACGCTGATGAGTGAGTCCCTGCGTAACGACGGTCGCATTTGGGTGCCTACCAGTGGTGAGGACAAGCGCGATCCGCGCGAGATCCCCGAGAGTGACCGTGACTACTACCTGGAGCGCATCTACCCCGCTTTCGGCAATCTGGTGCCCCGCGATATCGCCTCCCGGGCCGCCAAAAACGTGTGCGACGAGGGTCGCGGTGTGGGTCCGGGTGGGCTCGGGGTGTACCTCGACTTCGCCGACGCGATCGACCGGCTGGGCCGCAAGTCCGTCGAAGCCAAGTACGGCAACCTCTTCGACATGTACGCCCAGATCACCGGCGAGGATCCCTACGCGACGCCGATGCGGATCTACCCGGCGATCCACTACACGATGGGCGGCTTGTGGGTCGACTACGACCTGCAGTCCTCCATCCCGGGGCTCTTCGTGGCCGGCGAGGCAAACTTCTCCGACCACGGGGCCAACCGGCTGGGCGCCAGCGCGCTGATGCAAGGATTGGCCGACGGCTACTTCGTGCTGCCGAACACGATCAACGACTACCTGGCCGCGGGTCCGTTCACCACCGTCGACGACGACGACCCGGCGGTGGCCGAGGCGGTGGAGTCGGTCACCGGTCGAATCGCCAAGCTGCTCGCGATCAAGGGCAATCGCACCGTGGACTCCTTCCACAAGGAGCTCGGCCACATCATGTGGGACAACTGCGGCATGGAGCGGTCCGAAGAGGGCCTGCGCAAGGCCATCGGTCAGATTCGGGAGCTACGCCGCGAGTTCTGGTCCGACGTCCGGGTGCTCGGTGTCAACGAGGAGCTCAACCAGGCGCTCGAACGGGCCGGCCGGGTGGCCGACTTCCTGGAGCTCGGCGAGCTGATGTGCATTGACGCCCTGCACCGGCGTGAGTCGTGCGGGGGACACTTCCGGGCCGAGAGCCAGACCGAAGAGGGCGAGGCGCTGCGCCACGACGACGAGTTCGCGTACGTCGGCGCCTGGGAGTTCGGTGCTGACGCCGACGGCGAGATGGGCAGACCCGTGCTGCACAAGGAAAATCTCGGCTACGAATACGTCGAGATGAAGGCCCGCAGCTACAAGTGACCGGCTACCGCCGAACTGCTCCACCTGAACACTGCTCGCTGCAGGGCCGGAAGTCGCCCTGCTCCTGGATTCAGCAAAAATTGAGAAAGGCGCGTTCGTGAAGATCACCGTACGAGTGTGGCGTCAGCCGAATGCCGAGGCCGAGGGCCGCATGGTGTCCTACGTGGTGCCCGACGTCAGCGAGCACATGTCCTTCCTCGAGATGCTCGACGTGCTCAACGAGACGTTGACGATGGCCGGCGACGACCCGATCGCGTTCGATCACGACTGCCGCGAGGGCATCTGCGGGTCCTGCAGCCTGGTCATCGACGGCAAGCCCCACGGTCCGCAGCAGACCACCACCTGTCAGCTGCACATGCGCTCTTTCCGCGACGGCGACGTGATCGACATCGAGCCCTGGCGCGCCGAGGCTTTTCCCGTCGTCAAGGATCTGATCGTGGACCGCAGCGCCTTCGACCGGATCATCCAGGCCGGGGGCTTCATCTCGGCTCCGACCGGGACGGCACCCGACGCGCACGCTACGCCGATCCCCAAGAACGACGCCGATCACGCCTTCGACGCGGCAACGTGCATCGGCTGCGGCGCCTGCGTCGCCGCGTGCCCGAACGGTTCGTCGATGTTGTTCACCGCCGCCAAGGTCACCCACCTCGGCCTGCTCCCGCAGGGTCAGCCCGAACGGCAGAGCCGGGTGATGAACATGATCGCCCAGCAGGACGAGGAGGGGTTCGGCGGCTGTACCAACATCGGGGAGTGCACTGCGGTCTGCCCCAAGGGGATCCCGTTAGAGACCATCAGCCGGCTCAACCGCGATCTGCTCGGTGCGCTGGTCAAGGGCGGCAGCTGAGGGCACGCCGACTTCCACGTCAGGCCGCCGAGCGGGGGATGACCCCGCCCGGCGGTTTTCTGGTTCAGCGGCCGAGCCGCTGGGTGGCGGCGGTGATCAGCGAGTACTGAGCGATCGGCCGGGTTCCGTCGCTGCCGTCGGCGTCGGGTTCCAGGCTGACGTTGTCGTCGTCACCGACGACGAGCCGGTCGGCCACCAACAGCCGATTCCCCACTCGGGTGACCCGATGCTCTCGAACGGCGATTCGGTCGACGTCGCGTCGGCCTTTCGGTACGGCGGGACGACCTGGAGTCGTGGCACCTCCTCGGTCTGGTGGCCGTGCTGGGTCGTGGCGGTACTGGGTCGTAGCGGAGCAGGTTGTTCGCCAGTCGACGTCTCGTTGTCGTGATGGGAAGCGAATGGTCAGGCCTGCGAGCTGCCCGATGCCAGGCGGGCGCCGCGGACGGATTTCCGGGCGCCCGTGCCCTGTGGCAAACTGGGTCGCTGTTGCCCGCGTACCGCGACTCCTGCCACAGGGGGATCGTCTCGCGACACCTGGGTACTCCAACCGGATCGACGGCATCGTCGACGACGCAAGGTGACCTGTGGCACCGGCAAGGGACCCATGAACAAGCTCATCACCGAACTCGACGCTGCCTCGCTGCGCAGTGACGTGCCCACCTTTCGACCCGGTGACTCCGTCAAGGTGCACGTCAAGGTCGTCGAAGGCAACCGCTCGCGGATCCAGGTCTTCGCCGGTGTGGTGATCTCCCGTGCCGGGGACGGCGTCCGTGAGGCGTTCATCGTCCGCAAGGTCTCTTTCGGCGTCGGCGTGGAGCGGACTTTTCCGGTGCACAGCCCGATCATCGACAAGATCGAGGTCGACCGGCGAGGCGACGTCCGGCGCGCCAAGCTCTACTATCTCCGTGGCCTGCGCGGCAAGGCCGCCAAGATCAAGGAGAAGCGGGACAACGCGTCCTGATCCGGGACGCTCACCCAGCGCGTGGCCGAACCTGATGGCTCTGAGGCCACCTCTGCCGAAGCACCCCCTTCCCTGACCTTTGGTTCGCACGCGTGGGCGTTCGCGAAGGAGCTCCTCATCGTGGTGGTGGGCGCGATCATCGTCGCGTCCCTGCTGCGGGCCTTCGTCGGGCAGATGTTCTTGATCCCGTCCGGGTCGATGGAGAACACCCTGCGGCTCCAGGACCGGATCGTGGTCGAGAAGCTCAGCGCGGTGGAGCGCGGCGAGATCGTCGTCTTCGCCGACC
The DNA here is from genome assembly GCA_050996715.1 of Propionibacteriaceae bacterium. Classification (GTDB taxonomy): domain Bacteria; phylum Actinomycetota; class Actinomycetes; order Propionibacteriales; family Propionibacteriaceae; genus Microlunatus. The sequence continues at coordinate 14,739 of JBPCRP010000052.1, read as the reverse complement.
CGGGAGGCTGGTTGAACGAGTCCGCGGCGCCCGAGCGAGGTCCGGTGGGTCGGGCGCTGGAGTTCGTCGGTGTGCTGCCCGACACCCAGACCAACTACCTCACCAAGCGGATCATCGGGTTACCCGGCGACCAGGTCGCCTGTTGTGACGACCGGGGCCGGATCACGGTCAACGGGTCTCCGCTCGACGAGGGCAGCTACCTCTACGCCGACCCCGCCTCGGGGCCGGTGGCCCCGTCCGACATCGAGTTCGACGTCCTGGTGCCGGCCGGCCGGATCTTCGTGATGGGGGACCACCGCGACGACAGCCGGGACTCGCGCTGCCACCTCAACGACCCGCCCGCGTCGGCCGGCGGGAACGGGGTCGCCACGGGTGATAATGCCTTCGTGTCGGAAGATTTCGTGGTGGGACGTGCGGTCGCGGTGGCGTGGCCCGCGGACGCTCTCAGACGGTTGCGCATCCCGGCGACGTTTGCCGCCGTCCCCGGTGGCCGCACCCCAGCCCCCAAGCAGGCCGAGATCGAGGCCGGAGCGGACGCCGACTGTTGACCGCCACGCAGGACCGCGCACCGTCGGCTGCGCGGCGGGCAGGTTCGCTGCTCAAAGAGCTGGTGATCGTCGTCGTCGGCGCGCTGGTGATCTCCACGCTGCTGCGCGCCTTCGTCGGGCAGATGTTCATCATCCCGTCGGGATCGATGGAGCACACCCTCGACATCGGCGACCGGGTGGCGGTGAGCAAGATCGGTGGCTTCGAGCGGGGCGAGATCGTCGTCTTCGCCGATCCGGGTGGCTGGTTGCCCGATCTTGGCGCCGCCAATGTCAGCCCGGTCGGCCGGGCGCTGGAGTTCGTCGGCTTCCCCTCGGGCTCGACCAATCACCTGATCAAGCGGGTGATCGGGATGCCTGGAGACCGGGTCATCTGCTGCGACGGACGGGGCCGGATCACGGTGAACGGGACCCCTCTCGACGAGCGGGCCTACCTCTACACCGACAGCGCCGGCGTACAGGTCGCCCCGTCGGACGTGAAGTTCGACGTCACGGTGCCGACCGGCCGCATCTGGGTGATGGGTGACCACCGCGACGCGAGTGCAGACTCCCGCTGCCATCTGCAGGATGTCGGCCTGGACGGCATCCGGGGCGGGGCGGCCTTTGTGCCCGAGTCCGACGTGGTCGGACCGGCCTTCGCGATTGCGCTGCCGGTGGGACGAACCCAGCTGTTGCACGTGCCGACGACGTTCGCGGACGTGCCGGCGCCGCGGGAGGCGGCACCGAAGGAACCGGTGATCGCCACCAAGAGCGCGAGCTGTTGATGAGTGCTCCGGCGCTGTCGGTCCCGCCGGTCCAGGTCCGCCGCAACAGCGGTCTGTACGGCTACGAGCGCGCCCTGGTCCGGGTGGGGCTCGGTCCGGTGGCCGGCGCCGACGAGGCCGGCCGCGGTGCGTGCGCGGGGCCGCTCGTCGCCGCCGCGGTGATTTTGTCGGATCGCAAGTCCGGCGAGATCAAGGGGCTGGCCGACTCCAAACTGCTGTCGGCTGCTCAGCGTGAGCGGTGTTACGAGGAGATCATGACCAAGGCCCTCGCCTGGTCGTGCGTCAGCATCGAGCCCGCCGACTGCGACCGGATGGGGATGCACGTCGCCAACGTGGCCGCGCTGCGGCGGGCGCTCCTGCGGTTGTCGGTCGCCCCGACGTACGCGCTCACCGACGGGTTTCCGGTCGACGGGCTCGGTGTGCCCGGGCTTGCAGTCTGGAAGGGCGACCGCGTCGCCGCCTGCGTCGCCGCCGCCTCGGTGGTGGCCAAGGTGACCCGGGACCAGGTCATGACCGAGCTCGACGAGGTCTATCCGGAGTACGCCTTCAAGATCCACAAGGGCTACTGCACCCCGCTGCACCAGGAGCGGCTCGACGTGCACGGACCCGCCGTGGTGCACCGACGACGCTTCGTCAACGTCCGGGCCGCCGGGGGCACTAAGGTTGACGCGATATGAGCGCCGAGGACCTGGAGCAGTACGAGAGTGAGCTGGAGCTCCAGCTCTACCGCGAGTACAAGGACGTCGTCGGGATCTTCACCTACGCGGTGGAGACCGACCGGAGGTTCTACCTCTGCAACGCCGTCGACCTCAAGGTCCGCACCGAGGGTGGCGATGTCTACTACGAGGTGTCGATGGGGGACGCCTGGGTGTGGGACATGTATCGCCCGGCCCGGTTCGTCAAGAGCGCCAAGGTGCTGACCTTCCGGGACGTCTCGATCGAGGAGATCGCCCACTCCGACCTGCAGGTACCCAAGTCCGACACGCCCTGACCCGCACCCCCTGACCCGCACCCTCTGACCCGCACCCTCTGACCCGCACCCCTGACGGTGTCGCGGTGGCGGCGACCATCGGGACCACGGCCAGTGGTCGATCACGGCTTCCTCTGTGTTCCTCCGTGCGATCGACGACGGCGTCCGCGGCCCGACCGAGCCGGGTTTCTCGTTCCGCCCCTGTTGTCCACAGGCAACCCGGCCGTCCGAGCGTCGTCCACAGCTCGTCCTCGGCCGCAGCACACGGCGGTGGCCGACGCCGAAGGTGTGACCGGAGGTGAGCGATGGAGCAGAACCTGCGGCAGCAGCTCGGGGCACACGGGGAGGACGTCGCGGTGGCGGCGCTGGAGAAGGCGGGCATGACGGTGCTGGCTCGCAACTGGCGCTGTCGTCGGGGCGAGCTCGACGCAGTGGCTCTGGAACACGGGGATCGGGGCTCGACCCTGGTCTTCTGCGAGGTGAAGACCCGCCGCGGGCTGGGTTACGGCAGCCCGACGGAGGCGATCACCTACGCCAAGCTGCGCCGACTCCGTCAGCTGGCTGCCGAGTGGATCAGCACCGAGTGGGCAGGGCGCGAGGGTCTGCGGGTCGACGACATCCGGATCGACGTGGTCGGTGTTCTCCTCCAGCCCGGTGAGCCGCCGGCGATTACTCACCTGCGGGGGGTCGGCTGATGGGGCTCGCATGCGCCTGGTCGATCGCCCTCAGCGGGTTGGACGGCCGGGTGGTCGAAGTCGAGGTGGACATCGGGGCGGGTCTGCCCCGTACCGTGCTGGTCGGCCTGCCGGACGCGTCGCTCTACGAGTCGCGAGACCGGTGCAAGGCCGCGCTGAGCAACTCGGGGCTGCGCTGGCCCGACCGGCTGGTGACCATCAACCTCAGCCCGGCGACGCTACCCAAGGCTGGGTCGCATTATGACCTCGCCATCACCGCGGCGGTGCTGGCGGCCAACGGGATCCTGCCGGCGCACGAGCTGCGCCGGACGATCTTCCTGGGTGAGCTGGGGTTGGACGGGCGGGTCCGACCGGTCCGCGGCATCCTGCCGGCGGTCCTGGCGGGCCAGCAGTACGGCTTCGAGCGGGCGGTCGTGCCTTACGCCCAGGCGGCGGAGGCGACGTTGGTCGACGGGATGGAGATCATCGGGGTGGCGTCGCTGCCCCAGCTGGTGGCGCTGTGCACCGGGACCGAGGTGCCCGACTGCACCCCGGTGCCGTGGGTCGGGGCGCCCCGGCAGCCGGGTACCCGGCACGATCTCGCCGACGTGGTCGGCCAGGCCGAGGCGAAGTGGTCGCTGGAGGTTGCGGCGGCCGGCGGGCACCACCTCCAGCTGAGTGGGCCACCCGGGGTCGGCAAGACGATGCTGGCCGAGCGGTTGCCGGGCCTGCTGCCTGCGCTCCGCCCGGCAGAGGCACTCGAAGTGGCGGCGGTCCATTCGCTCGCCGGCCTCCCGCTGCCCGACGGGCTCGACCTGGTGCCGCCGTATGCGGATCCGCACCACACCGCCTCGCTGGTCAGCATCGTCGGCGGCGGTAGCCGCTGGCCCCGGCCCGGTGCTATCAGCTGCGCGCACCGCGGGGTCCTCTTCCTCGACGAAGCTCCCGAGTTCGGTCCCAAGGTGCTCGAAGCGCTGCGTACGCCGCTCGAGAGCGGGGTCGTGGTGATCGGACGCAGCGACGTGCAGGCGCGTTTCCCTGCGCGTTTCCAGCTGGTGCTGGCGGCCAATCCCTGCCCGTGCGGGCAGGTCCTGAGCCCGGGCTCACTGTGTCGCTGCACGCCGATGACGGTGCGGCGCTACGCGGAGAAGATCTCGGGACCGATCAGGGACCGGATCGACGTCACCCAGACCTTCGTCCCGATGCGCAAGGCGTTCCTCCGGCACGAGCTGGCGCGAGGCGAGTCGTCTTCGGTGGTCGCCGGGCGGGTACGCGAGGCACGCGATCGGGCCCACCGAAGGCTGGAGGGCAGTGGGTGGCGCAACAACGGAGAGGTCCCTGGCCCCTACCTGCGGCGGTATCTCCCGTTGCCCGACGGGCTGGAGGTGCTCGAGCGGGCGGTCGATCGGGGGCTGCTGAGTCCGCGTGGGGTGGACCGCTGCCTGCGGGTGGCCTGGTCGGTCGCCGATCTTGCCGGGTTCGACGTGCCCGGGCGCGAGCACGTGCGGGCGGCGTTGGCGCTGCGGCGGGGTGAGGCGGTCCACGACAGCGGCGAGCCGCGAGCACGAGACGCCGGATGAACGCCGCGACGTCAACGGTGCGGCCGCGGTGGTCTGCAGATCGGCGGGCTCGGGCCGGGCTCAGCTGTGCGGTCGAAGCCGGTGACCCGGAGCTCGGGGCCCGTCTCACCGATCGCGAACCGGTCGCCGTGTGGCGGCAGGTGCTGGTCGGGGAGCTCGGTCCGGGCCCCGCCGAGCGGGCTGCCCGCCTCGATCTCGACGAGATGCAGCGGCGAGCCGAGCTGCTTCGCGTGCGCTTCGTCGTACCCGGCGACGACGAATGGCCTGACGGGTTGGCCGACCTGGGGTCCTCGGCCGGGGAGCGGCGGGCCGGTGGTCCACCCGTGGGCCTGTGGCTACGGGGTCCGGTGCTGCTGGGTTCGGCGATGAGCCGGTCGGCGGCCGTCGTCGGGGCACGGGCGTGCACGGCCTACGGTGAGGGGGTCGCCGCTGACCTCGCCGCCGGCCTGGCCGACGCCGGCGTCACCGTGATCTCCGGTGGCGCTTACGGGATCGACGCCGCCGCCCACCAGGGTGCCCTCGGGGTCGGCGGGTGCACCGTGGCCGTGCTGGCCTGCGGGGTCGACGTGCCCTACCCACGCGGGAACGCCCGGTTGTTCGACCAACTGGCGCGCGAGCAGCTCCTCGTTTCGGAACTGCCGCCGGGTGCGCATCCCACCCGATCACGCTTCCTGACCCGCAACCGTCTGATCGCGGCGCTGAGCCAAGGGGTCGTGGTCGTGGAGGCGGCGATCCGCTCCGGAGCGCGGAACACGGCGGGGTGGGCGGGGCAGTGCGGGCGGCAGCTGATGGCCGTCCCGGGACCGGTCCACTCCGCGTTGTCGGAAGCTCCGCACCAGATGATCCGGGACCATGAGGCGGTGCTGGTCACCTCGGCGGCCGAGGTCCTCGAGTTGATCTCCCCGGCCGGACAGTTCACCCTCGGGCCGCGGCGCGGAGCGACCCGACCGACCGACCGGCTCAGCGTGGCGCAGTTGGCGGTCTTCGACGCCCTCCCGCCGCGTCGGCCCGCGAGTACCGACGAGGTTGCGCTGGCGAGCGGGCTGGCGGTCGGCGTCTGCTTGGCTGAGCTCGCCGGACTGGAGGACGCCGGGCTGGTCCGAGCCGTTGCGTCCGGCTGGCGACTGGTGTGAGTTCAGCGGGCGGCGGTCAGGAACGCCTTCAGCAACGGCCCAGCCGTCGTCGACCCGGAGTCGCCGTCGGCCACGAAAACCGCGACGGCAAGGTCACCCTGGGCCCCGATCATCCAGGCGTGGGTCGGGTACGGCTCCTTGGTGCCGTACTCCGCCGTGCCGGTCTTGGCGATCACCGCCGGTGGCTCGACGCTCTGCAGGAAGCGGCCTGGGCCCTCGCTCACCACGGAACCCATCATCGAACGCAGCTGATCCGCTTCGCCGGTCGTCAGTGGCTTCGCCGTCGACGTGGCCGTCTGGTCGGCGATCAGGCGGGGGATGACCGTCCGGCCACCCGAGACCGACGCGGCGACCGCGGCCATGGCGAGGGGGGAAGCCTGGACGGTGCCCTGGCCGATCATGTCGGCGGCCCGACCGGTCTCGGTGGCGGCGGCCGGGACCGAACCGAAGTAGGACGGGAAACCGACGTCGTAGTCCGAACCGACGCCGAGCGAGGCCGCCGCCGTGGTGAGGTCGTTCCCGCCGAGCTTGTCGCGGGACGAGATGAAGGCGGTGTTGCAGGACTGGGCGAGCGCGGTGCGCAGCGTGATCGTGCCCAGCTCATCGCTGGGGTAGTCGCTGTAGTTCTTGAACGCCTTGCCGTCCACCGTCAGGCCGGCGGGGCAGGTCACCTTCGAGCTCGGCGTGAGCCCCGCCCGCAGCAAGGCCAGCGACGAGATGACCTTGAACGTGGAACCCGGGGCGTACTGTCCGACCGTGGCGGTGGACTGCTCCTTGGACCCCGGGCCACTGGCGGCGACCAGCACCTCGCCGCTCGAGGGTCGGATGGCGACGATGGCGCTGGCGGGCACGACGTCGGTGAGGATCTTCTCCGCCGCGGTCTGCAGACCCTGGTCCAGCGTGAGCGCGAGAGCGGCGCCGTTGGTCGGGGCGACCTCGAACAGGGGAGCGCTGGCGGTCGGGGAGGAGCTGGACGGCGGGCTCGCGGGACGGCTCGGTTCGGTGGACTCGCTTGGCCCACCGGAGCCAGGGGAGGGGGTTGCCGACCCGCCCACGATGGCGACGCTGACACCAGGCGTGCCGCGGAGCTGCTCGTCGTACCGGCGCTGCAACCCCGACAGACCGACCTGGTCTCCCCCGACGATCGCCCCCGACGAGTCGTCGACGAGCTCCTTCGACGCGGAGCCCACGGTGCCGAGGAGGGGGCGGGCGAAGTCACGGGTGGGGGCAAGCACGGCGGTGGACTCCAGAGTTCGGGTCCCCTTGATCCGACCGAGCTCGGTCGGGGTCGGCCGGTTGTCGGCGTCGGCCCTGAGCACGATCGCCTCCACGAAAGCCCGCGTGCCGGCGGCCTCGACCGCTGCGGCATAGGTCTTCGCATCGATATCGACCAGCTTCGCCAGCGAGGCGGCGGCTGCGGGTTGATCCGCGGCGTCCACCAGCGTCTTGTCGATGCCGATCCGGACGACGGGCCGGCGGGTCATCAGCGTGCGGTTTCCGGCCCCACGGATGTCGCCCCGGACGCCTTGGATGCGGGTACCCACGAGTCGGGTGTCGCCGTTCAGGTCGGGGTGGGTGATCGTCGGGGCCCAGTTCGTCTGCCAGGCGTCGCCGGCGGAGGTGAAGACGGCAGTGCTGACGTAGACCCAGGGTGTGGCGACGCCGGGAAAGGCCCAGCTGAGCCTCAGGTTGGCCGCGGCACTGCTGCCGTTGACGTCGACGTTCTGCACGGTGGCCGTGAGGTCCGCGCCGACGTCGGCGGTCTCCCGCCGGAACTGCCGGTTGGCCTCGTCGGCGGTGGTGCCGGCGACGGCGAGCTTCGTCAGGTCACCGTCGCTCAGGGCGGCGGCCAGCTCGGTGGCTGCCTGTCCGGCGCCGGCCCGCTGGGACCGGGAGGTCCCCGGGAGGTTGATGTCGGTCCCGCTGCACCCGGCGACCAGAACCCAAACCAGGGCGATCGAGCCCCAACGACACGGCCGCCACGTCCCGGCGGATCGGGCGACTCCCGCAAAAGGGAGTCGGCGACGAGGTCGATGACGAACGCGCTCTCGGACCGGACGCGAAGTGCTCATGGCGGCCTATTCTGCCTGCCGCGGGCACCGGCCAGGACGATTCGCCTCTGGCGGGTTCTCCATCGGTCGTCGTGCTCGGACCGGCAGGATGACCGGATGAGTGTCTACGCGCGGCAATCGTGGCGGTTCGCCCGTCAACTGGCTAGCGACGCGTTCGTCGTCGCGTGGACGGTGGTCTGGGTGGTCGTCGGCGTGGCCGTGCACCGGGCGGTCGCCGCGCTGGCCGGGCCGGCCACGCAGACGGCCGAGTCGGTACGCCGTCTCCAGGAGGCCCTCACCGCGGCCGCCGACCAGGCCGGTCAGCTCCCGGGGCTCGGGGAGCAGCTGCGCCGGCCGTTCGACGCGGCCGCCGGCTCGCTGGGCCCGTTGATCAGCGCCGCCGCCGGGCAGGCCACCGACATCGAACACCTGGCGGTGATGATCGGCGTGCTGACCGTGGTGCTGCCGGTGTCGCTGCTGCTGGTGATCTGGTTACCGGTGCGAATCCGTTTCGTGCGGGCATCGCGGTCCGCGCAACGGTTCGTCGACTCGTCGGCGGACCTGCAGCTTTTCGCGCTGCGCGCCCTGGCTGGACAGCCGATGCACGTGTTGGCCCGGATCAGCGACGACCCGGTCCGAGCCTGGCGCGACGGCGATCCGGCCGTGATCACCGCGCTGGCCGAGGCCGAGCTTCGGCGGTGCGGCATGACCTTGCCGGCCAGCGCGCGGTTCCCCGCAGCCGACTCCTCCGGCTGAGGCCCGGCTCACCCCAGCCGCCCTCAGGCCCGCAGGTGGGCGTACTGCGGGTGGCTATTCAGATAGGACACGGTGTACGGGCACACCGCGCGCACCAGCAGGTCTTCGGCCGCGGCCACGGCGAGGAGTTCGCGGGTCAGATCGGCGGCGATGCCTTGCCCCCGGAGGGCAGGGTCGGTTTCGGTGTGCAGCACCACCAGCACGTCGCCCTGTCTGCGGTAGTCGATCAACCCGACCTGCCGCCCGTCTCGGAACCCGACGAAGCGAAACGATTCCGGCTCGTGGCGGACCTCGACGACACTCCGGACGCCACCTGGTCGGTCGCCTGCGGCGCGTGCCGTCAGTCGCTGCTGGACGGCCGGCCACTCGGCGGCCAGCATTGAGAACTGCACGGTGTCGCGCCAGCTGCCGTCCGGTCGGATCCGGTGGTGTCGCAAGATTCCTTCACGGTGGGCCCCCAGTCGCTCGATCGCTGCCTGGGAACGGGTGTTGCGGATGTCTGTGTGCCAGACGACCCGCTCGGCACCGAGCTCGTCGAACGCTCGGTGCAGCATGATCAGTTTTGACTCGGTGTTGACGTGGGTGCGCCAGACCGGACGGCTTAACCAGGTGTACCCGATCGCGATGGCCTTGAGTGCCGGGTCGATCTCGTAGAACGAGGTGCTGCCGACCAGCTCTCCGGTCGAGCGCAGGCGCTGCCCGTAGGCGATTCGTCGAGGGTCGGCGACCGACGCCGCGATAATGGCGGCGGCGGCCTCGTCGGTGGACGGAGGGACCATCATGAGGTGGGCCGTCACCTCGGCGGCCGCGTCGGCGCGGCCCAGCGCGCGCCGGTAGTCGGCGGCGTCGGCGATCGACAGCGGGACGAGCCGCAACGTCGGGCCCTGCAGAACAGCGGGTCGGAACCAGTCGGTGGTCACGTCTCGATTCTCGCTCGTCCTGGACCGGGTACGCGCACTCCTCGATCGGCGCACTTCTGCCCGTCCCGGACCAGGTGGTGCCCTTCGATGATGAGCTCGCGTCCGCGGTCTGAACGCGTCCGCATCACCGCGAGCGGCGGGCCACCACGAACACCCGCCGGAACGGCAACACAGTGCCGAAGGGCTGCGGCGGGTAAGCGGTCCGCAGGGCGGTCTTGTACTCCGCCACGAACACCTGGCGCAGCGCATCCGGCAACGCCTGCAGCACCGGCCGGGCACCGGTGCCGGAGATCCAGGTGAACACGGGGTCGGCGCCCGGCAGCACGTGCAGGTAGGTGGTCTCCCACGCGTCGGTCGTGCAGTCCTGGGCAGCGAGATCGCCGAGGTAGGTCTCGGGGCCCCACGCAGCGGGACGTTCGACCCCTGCGGTGTACGCGGCGAACCGGGGGTCGGCGGCGAGTTCGTGCAGCAACCGGTGGCTGGGCTCCGCGAAGTTGCCGGGCACCTGGAAGGCAAACCAGCCACCGGGGGTCACGGTCTCGACCAGCCGGGGCAGCAGCGCGCGGTGGTCGGGGACCCACTGCAGCGCGGCGTTGCTGACCAGCACGTCGACCGACGCCGGTCCGCTGGCGGCGGCGAACTGGCGCAGGTCCGCCACGCCGAACCGCACCCGCTCTGAGGCGTACGCACCGGCGGCCTCGATCATCGCGGGCGACGAGTCGAGGCCGAGCACTCGCGCTTGGGGCCAGCGGTGGCTGAGCGTCGCGGTCAGCTGACCCGGTCCACAGCCCAGGTCCACGACCGATCGCGGTGCCTCGGCGTCGACCCGGGTCAGCAGATCGTGGAACGGCCGGGACCGCTCGTCGGCGTAGCTGAGGTAGGTCCTGGGATGCCAGCTGGTGGACGGGGTCATCGGCTCTCCTCCAAGTATCTTGATGTCAAGATATCAGGGGCCGGGCCTCGGTCCGGATCCCGTCAGCATCGTCGGAGACTTTCACGCTGCCGATGTATCAGACCGCGAACGATGGACCTCCGACCGCTAGGTGGGCCCGATCGGTGGCCCTGGGGGAAAAGGAACTGCAGATGAAGACCGTCTATCGTGTCGTGGCGTTCGTGATTGCTGCCGGAGTGATGGCCCAGGCCGCGGCGGTCGCCTTCGGCTTCTTCGGGCTGGGAGTCTGGGTCGACGGCGGGGGCACACTCGACAAGGCGGCGTTCGAGTCCGACTCGATCAGCTTCCTGGGGGTCGCGGGGCTCGCGTTCCACGGGATCGTCGGCACCATGGTGATGCCGGTCCTGGCGCTGATCTTCCTGGTCGTGGGCATCATGGCCCAGGTTGTGACGAAGCTCCCCGGAGCCCTCGCGTGGTCGCTGTCGGTCGTCGTTGCGACTGCGGTTCAGGTCGTGCTCGGGCTCGCCGCCCACTCCTACCCGCTGCTCGGGGTGCTGCACGGTCTGGTGGCGTTCGTGCTCTTCGGACTTGCCGCGATGGCCGCGGTGCGTGTGGGTCGGGCTACGCCCCAGCAGGCGTCGCGCGCCAACGCCGACCGCGCGCTGGTCTGACCCTGTCCGAGTCCGGGCCGCCCACGTCACCGTCGCCGACGACCCGGCGGCGGTGGCGGGCTGCGGTCGCCGCCGCCGGGGGGCTTGCCCTGCTCGGCCCTGTCACCTGGATGTGGGTCCACAGCCTGGCGCCGAGCGACTTCTCGGCGACCGGGGCGCAGACGGTCGACTTCGGGAACGGTCGGACCGGGCCGATGGCCCACGTCCACGCTGCGACGAGCACCAGCGTGGCCGACCTCGTTCCCGACCGGACGCGCCGGGCCGACGTGAGCGTCGACCTGGTGGCGCGGAGTCAGCGACTCACCGTCGGCGGGCAGACCATCGACGGCTACACGCTCAACGGGACCTCGCCCGGCCCGCAGATCACGGTCCGCCAGGGACAGCTCGTCCAGGTCCGGCTGCACAACGAGTCCGTCCCCGCCGGGGTCACCCTGCACTGGCACGGGATCGACGTCCCCAACGCCATGGATGGGGTTGCCGGGATCACCCAGGACGCCGTCCCGGTCGGTGGTGACTTCGTCTACCGGTTCGTGGCCGAGAAGGCGGGGTCCTACTGGTACCACTCCCATCAGCTGTCCAGCGTCCAGGTCACCGGTGGCCTGGTCGGCAGCATCAACGTCCTGCCCGAGCACCCGCCGGGGGCGATCCTCGACGTCACGGCGCTCGCCCACACCTACGCCGGCGTCCGCACCCTCAACGGGACGCCGGGCGACCTCCAGCTGGCGGCCCGTCCCGGACAGCCGATCCGGGTCCGGGTGGTGAACACCGACAATGCCTCCGTGCTGGCCTGGGCGAGTGCGCCCTACACGGTCACCGCCGTCGACGGCTGGGACGTCCACGGCCCCACGCCGGTGTCCGACCGCTCGCTGCTGGTCACGGCCGGGGGCCGAGCCGACCTGCAGCTGACGACACCCGAGGATGGGTCGGGCGTTCGGGTGCAGATCGGCAAGGCCACGGCCGTCGTCGTCGGCGGTACCGACGGTTCCGACGGAGTCGTCGTGGCCCCACCTGCCCAACCCGCCGATCAGCTCGACCTCCTGACCTACGGCGACCGTGCTCCGCTCGGGTTCGACCCGGCTCGGGCGGATCGCCGTTTCGACTACGTCGTCAGGCGCCGACCGGGCTTCGTCCTCGGCAAGCCGGGCGTCTGGTGGTCGATCAACGGCGCGCTCTACCCGAACATCGCGATGCCGGTCGTCTCACGCAACGACGTGGTGGTCATCCACATCGACAACAAGAGCAACGAGCCGCACCCCTTCCACCTGCACGGCCACCACGCGGTCGTCCTCGCCCGCAACGGGGTGCCGGCCACTGGTGCCCCGTGGTGGTTCGACTCCCTCGAGGTTCCGGTCGGCACCACCTTCGACATCTCCTTCGTGGCCAACAACCCCGGGGTGTGGATGGACCACTGCCACAACCTGCAGCACGCGGCCGACGGCATGGTCGTCCACCTGATGTACGACGACGTGAGTGAGCCGTACCGAATCGGAGGCACGGCAGGCAACCAGCCGGAGTGAGGTAGCCGTCCAGACGCCCCAGGGGAGTTCCGCAATCGCCAACGGGGCGCGGTCCAGGCACTAGTGTGAAAATCCTCAGCAGTCGCAGGTCGGAGGGGGACGATGCGTCGTGATGGGTCGAACGAACGTGGCCAGGGGGATCAGGTGAACGGCGAGGTGCCGACGCACCCAGGGGTTGATGAGAACCGGGTGCACAGACCCACGCTGTCAATCTTGATCAAGGTGCGCGGAGCGTTGCCGAACCTGCGACCGGCCGAACGCCGGGTCGCCGAGGCCGTGCTCGCGAACCCCGCTGCGATCTCCGAGAGCTCCATCACCGCGGTCGCGCGTCAGTGCGAGACCTCGGAGACGACCGTCCTGCGGTTCTGCCGAGCCATCGGTCTACCGGGTTACCCCGAGCTGCGGATCGCGTTGGCCAGAGCGGCCCAGTGGGAAGAGAACGACCAGGGCAATGGCGCCCCGACCACCGGTCAGATCAGTGCCACGGATTCGCTCGAGGACGTCGTGGCCAAACTCACCCACGCCGACGCGCGCGCGATCTCCGACACCGCCGCGGCGCTCGACATCTCGGTGCTGCAGAAGGCTGTGGACGCCGTCGCCGCCGCTCGACGGATCGTGATCATCGGAACCGGGGCAAGCTCGTTGGTGGGCTACGACCTGCACCACAAGCTGCACCGGATCGGGCTGGTCTCTTTCGTCTGGGCCGATCCGCACCTCTCGCTGACCTCGGCGGCGGTGCTGACCGCCGACGACGTGGCGATCGCGATCTCGCACACCGGCACCACGCTCGACACCATCGACGCGCTGGCCGTGGCCCGCCGCCGCGGCGCTCAGACGATTGCCATCACGAACTTCCAGCCCTCACCGCTGAGCAGAGAAGCCGATCTCGTGCTGCTGACGGCGGCCCGCGAGACCACGTTCCGGGCGGGGGCGATGTCGAGCCGGATCGCCCAGCTCGCCCTGGTCGATTGTCTGTTCGCCGGGGTCGCACAGCGCTTCTACGACCAGGCCATCGCGGCACTCGAGAGCACCTCGGCTGTCGTCTCGTCGCGGCACACCGCGCGGCGGCACTGACGGTCAGTGCCGGTGGCTGGTAGGAAAGTTACGTCCTGCTGGAGTTCTTGGTTGATCGCGTCCATACTGAGGGTGATCGCCGCGGAGGTGGCGGACAGAGCAGGGGGCGTACGCGGTGAAGACGAGCGACACTCGGAGCTTGGCCCGACTGGAGACCGAGCAGTCTGATCCCCGCTACCGCCACCTCGACGAGATGTCGGTCGTCGAGATCGTCGCGACGATGAACGACGCGGACCAGACCGTGCCGGCCGCGATCCGCCGATCTTTGCCTCGTATCGCCGAGGCCATCGAGGCCGCCGAGCCCAGGTTCGCCGCTGGTGGTCGGCTCATCTACCTCGGAGCAGGGACGTCGGGTCGGCTCGGGGTCCTCGACGCCGCTGAGTGCCCGCCCACGTTCCATACCGATCCGCACCGAGTCGTCGGGTTGATCGCCGGCGGTTACCGTGCTCTGGTCGACGCGGTGGAAGGGGCCGAGGACGACGCCGCCGGGGGGGCCGCCGACGTCGAGCGTGAGCTGGTGACCGCGGGCGACATCGTCGTGGGGCTCTCGGCCAGCGGGCGGACGCCGTACGTCCTGGGCGGCCTCCGCCGAGCTCGCGAGCTCGGTGCACTCTCCGTCGCGCTGTCCTGCAACTCCCCGGCCGAGCTGACGACGGTCGCGGAACACGCGATCGAGCTGCCGGTCGGCCCCGAGGTGCTGGCCGGCTCGACCCGGCTCAAAGCGGGCAGCGCGCAGAAGCAGGTGCTCAACATGATTAGCACCGCATTGATGGTGCGGACGGGTCGGACCTACGGCAACCTCATGGTGGAGGTGCAGGCGACCAACAGCAAGCTCCGGCAGCGGTCGATCGACATGGTGGCGCGGCTCGCCGGTGCGGATCCCAAGGACGCCGAACGCGCCTTCGTCGACGCCGATCGCGAGGTCAAGACCGCCGTGGTGATGGTGATGCAGCGACTGACGGCCGAGTCCGCCCGGGAACGGTTGGCGGCCGTCGAGGGGCGGCTGGGCGACGCGATCGGCCTGCCGAGCTCACGCCATCCTGCCCTGAACTGAACTGGGCCGCTGTCGGGGTCACTGCGTGGCGTCGCGACGTCACCAGGCAGCCGGTGCTGCGCCCTTCTTTTGCTGTCGTAGCACGCTGACGAAAAAGACGCCGACCAAGAAAAAAGACAGGTAGAGTGAATACTTCGC